>CBIHOP010000232.1:0-5370 GCA_966211385.1 uncultured Bacteriovorax sp. | reverse complement strand
ACCCATGAGCTTTGGAAGTTTTGCAATGAGAGTTTTTAATTCATCACTTGTGATGATTTTTGTGTCCCCTGCAAGAAGAATGCGTTTTAAAAAGATAAATGAATCAATTGTCTCTTCGTCAATCGTGTTACTTTCACCAATTTTTTTACTCGCATCGAGAATAAAATCACGAATATTTAATTTAGTTGGAAGTCCCGGAGACTTTTCAATCACTCCAATTGCACCAGAAGAGAATCTATTTACTGATTGAATGAACTTCGCGCGAAGATCCCAGAATCGTCCCTGATTTTCTTCCATATCCATTTCGCGAAGAATATCAGTGATGATGACCGCTTCCTGGTTTACTTGAACAAGTAATTCGAAAAGAGGTGAGATATTGTTGTTTGAAATTCTATCTGCTTCATCTTTCAACAAAATCATGTTGAGCTGGAAAATAATAGAAAGGCCTTTAATGATGGAATCACTTTGCCCTTCAAAGAATCTCTTAATGAAAATTCCTAATTCGTTTTCAGTAACAGAACCAGGTTTCTGAGAGCGAACATACTTCGTGAATTGGATGAAGTTTTCTTGAAGGCACTTGATCTGTTCTTTCTGATCGGCCTTAAAAATTTCACCTAGTTTTGTAACATCAATTTTGCACTTCTGCTGAAGTTCATCAGAGCGATAGAGATCGCCGTTTTGAACAGGCTTATCCGAGATGTAACCACAACTCGATAGCAATAGTGCAGAAGCAAGCACTATATGGACTAAAAATTTATTCATTCTTTCCATATTTAACCTTATTTCAGTGAGTGTAAAGTCTCACTGAAAGATCTCAAAATACATTATGGAAAATAGGGGAAAATTACAGGGTGCATCTATCAAGATCGTGTTAGTTCCACTAAGCTAAAAGTCCTATATTATTGATTTGGAGTCCATGTGGTTTTCAGCAGGTATTTTTTACAAGCTCGCTTGTATTCAGTGTTTTTTATTGTGCTTTTTTCATCATTTTTCACTGCATTTACCTCTGTCCAGGCCGGAACCGGCGAATTAACTTACGAAAAATTTTTCCGTCTTAATAATCCACCTGTTAGAAGTGATTCCGGCGATTGGTTGGGACTGGCTTATGAAACAGATGCTCCAACAGATAATCTTGATACATTTCTCATGGCCGATACGCGCTTCTATTTTCAAGACAGCTCATTCAATTATTCGATTCAGGAAGCCTACATCAAATACGCTAACAGCGATTACAGCTTTACTGTCGGCCGAAAAATTCTTGATTGGAATGAAAATGAAAAGTATTGGTCGCTTGGATATTTAAATGCCAATCAGGCCTTCACCTTACTTAGTACAGAAGAAGAAGGTGTGACGGGAATTCTCTATAATAAAAAGTGGGGAGCATTTGATTTTGATATTCTTCTTTCTTACGTGTTCATCCCGCAAGTCAATCCAGAATACGATTTTAAGAATGGTGAAGTGGTCAGTAAAAGTGAATGGGTGAGATTGCCCCCACGTAGAACCGTTGTATCAGGTCTTGAAGTACCTATTTATTACAAAGACGCGGACTATTCGGTTTCTGATATTATTTTTAACAAATCAATTGGTGGAAATATTCGCTACAAATGGGAAAAAGGGGGAGCTTCTGCCTTTGCGATTTATAAACCAGAAAACACGCTTCGAATTAATGCTAGCGCCTTTTATGACAACGTTACATTGAACCAAGTTGTTGTTGAACCTGATCCAACAGTTAATCATCATGCTTACTACGGTGTTCAACTGTACCATGCTTTTGGTGATGTTCGTGCTCGTGGTGGACTAAGTTATGTTGATCCCAATGCTCGACTTGGAAAAGATTTTCCCATCGAAATTCGAAATGCACGTCAAACCTTCAAGTCTGAATTTTTTAATATTAATCCACGCTATGAAAAAGAAGCTTACGCCCATGGAAGTTTAAATCTCGACCGAAGAAAATATCATCTTTCTTTAAACTACATTCATCTGCTTACAGAAAACGTACGTGGAAGCGATGATTTTTTTAGTGATACTGTAAAATGGAAAAGTACGTTTGGTGGAAGCATTCGTTACTTCTTCAACGATTACTTCGATATTCTCGTTGATCTAAAATACGATGTCGTAAGAAAAGACAACATTCTTAAAAGTGAAATCAAATACAACTTCAGAAATCGTGCGAACATCGCTCTTGGTTTTGAAGTCCTGAAAGCTCCTGCGGACAACTCTTATTGGAGCTATTATCGTGCAAGCGATACGCTTTACAGCGCAATAGGATTTGTTTTTTAGCACATAGAAAATTGACTTAAATACACTACCTGCACACTCTCATTTTACGAAATGTACCGAATGGAATTTCACTCGGCTTCTGCATTCCTAAAAAGTTTGGACTTAGCATTCCTTTGGCAATCAAAAAAACATTTAGTTATAAATTGAGATGAGGCTTTGTTTATTAACACAGAGGCTTTCTTATTATTTATGAATTCTTTAAACGTCCGGAGGATTTAAAATGAAAATCGCATTATTAACTTTACTAGTAGCTTCGCTATCAACGGCAACTTTTGCTCAATCATCATCGAGTGGATCTTCAACAGGATCGGGGACAACAATGTCTTCTGGATCTACTGATTCGTCAGGATCAGGTTCTTATGGATCACAAGGTGTTGGAACTGATTCATCGACAACATCTTCAACAGATACAACTTCAGGATCACTTGATGATACAACTTCAACAAGCTCATCTACATCTGGAAGATATCCATCTTCAACATCATCTGATACAACATCAGGATCAACAACATCTGGTGTAGGTATGGGTTCTGGAAGTGCAACAACTTCATCTGGAACTGTTGAAGACTCAACATCAACTTCTCAATCATCAACAACAAGAAGCCCATCATCTGGAACGGGAACAACTTCAGGAACTGGATCGTCTACAACTGGAACTTCAGGAAGAACAAGTACAATTAGCACGACAGGACGTTGTACGACTTATGAAGGCCGCGAATACGGTCAAGGTGAAACTGGTTACAATGAATGTTTGAGAAACTCTAATACTGGTTCAAATTCTAAGAATACAAATCGTACAGGAAGATAATTCCTAAACGTAGGGAGGGCGATTGCCCTCCCTTTTTTTATTAGAAATATTGCCTTATAGATCTGATTGACTGCAACTCCACCAAATGGGCCTTCTCGGCCTGGCCTTTGAATGAACGCGCCTCTTTTTGATAGAAGAAATGTCTCTCGCTCGATAACAAATTCAGTAAATAACTAAACATCGAAAACCTCCCGTTGTTTTAGTATTCCCTTTCTCGTCTGAGTATAGATGAATCTTGACTACAAGCTATACCTATTATAAAAGTATTAAATATTGATACCGAGGTGTTTGTATGAGTGGACAGAAGAAACTAGTGATCGATTCTCTAAAGAAAATCCTAAAGTCAAAAGGGATCACTTACGAGATGCTGGCGAAAAAGCTGGAGTTAAGCTTGCCCGCAGTTAAAACAATGCTCTCCAAAGAGGACATGACTCTCTCGAGGCTTGAACATATTTGTGAAGTCATGAATATCAAAATGACGGATGTCTTTCGTCTTGTTGAGACTGTTTATGAAGGTGTTCCGGAAGAACTCTCACTTGATCAAGAAAACTATTTCGCCAAAAATCCAGCGCGCTTTGCTTATCTCGATTTACTTCTGAACGGTATGACGATCAAACAAATCGAAACACAATTTAAATTATCAACGGCCCAAACAGCAAAAATTCTCCGCGATTTAGAAAAAGTGGGTGTCATTGATTGGCTCTCTGATACGAAAATAAAATTAAAAGTTTCTTCTGATCTCAGATTAAATCCTAAGGGGCCATTAAGAACACTTTACGGTGAAGTCGCGATCAAATCTTTTCTTGATAGTGACTTTTCAAAACCGCATGAGTATCGTGAATTCATGACACTTAAAATTTCAGAAAAGACGATGAAAAAAGTGGGCATGCAAATCAGAAACATTCTTCACGAAGCAAATCGTGAAGGGGACTTTGAAAATCAGACAGGTGTGAAAACAGAAAACGCCGGCGTGTACGTCGCTCTTCGTGGCTGGCGCACGGCCGATGCTTTTGGATTATAAAATGAAAGAGACTTTGAAAAAACATTACTTGCAAGAACTGGAATCTTATCAAGCCACACGCTTGATAAAAAATTATGCAGAGGCGTGGAATCACTTAGAGAGAGCACACATTCTTGGGCAATTTGATTGGAAAGCGCATTTTCATGTGCACGTACTGATGTTTAGTCTGGGACTAAGAACTCTAGATTGGCGCGAGATCATCGGACAGATTCCTCGCATCTTGCTTGCTATTCCTGGATCATTGACAGGCAAAGCTCCCCTTGGAAATGTTGGAACGAGCAGAGTAGGAATTTTTACTCCGATGTCTATACCCGCTGATTTAGAAAAAATTATAGAAAAAAATTAATTAAGACTAATGCTGGCAGCGTGGACAGTGATAAGTTCCACGACCCGCCATCACTGACTTGATCGTTTTAGTGATGATGCCTTTTTCCATGCACATCTGGCAGTGGGCCTGATGAAAGACCACGAGATGTTTGACACCTTCGCCTTTGGCGCCATTAGCGTCTCTATAGCCACCGCTAAACGTAGTGCCCTTGCCCTCAACGGCTCCGGTAACAACTAAGTCTATAGCGTCTTTAATCTTGGCGATTTCATCCGCATCAATGTTTCCCGTTAATCGCGTCGGTAGAATGCCAGAGCGAGCGCAAATTTCCGAGGCCATATAATTGCCAACACCCGGAAATGCTTTTTGATCGAGTAGAAAAGGTTTGATGACTTTATTAGGATAACGGAAAAAAAGTTCCGCAATCACATTCACATCGAAGTCGGGCGATGAAACATCGGCCGGAAGATCTTTTGTTTTCTTCAAAAAGTTTTCTTCATTCAAAATATAAAAATGACCAAAGCGGCGAGGATCAATATAAGTCAGAACTTTAAATTGATTGTTAGCATGATCAACAAATTCAATGTGACCATGTTTATCATTTTTTTTCACATGACTCATTTGCCACGATCCACTCATTCCTAAATGCGAGAGCACGTGGCCGTGTGGAGCGAGATCAAAGATCAACCATTTTCCATGGCGGCGAATTTTTTTAATTGTTGAACCTTTGAGATCGAAATCTTTTTGTTTCACCATTCGTTTAGTGAGTTTTGAAAATGTCACTTCATCAATCTTGAAAGGTAAGATTGGAGCAATTTGATTTTTTATAGTTTCGACTTCGGGTAGTTCGGGCACGTGCACAACTCCTGGAAATTGTTCGCTTCATGATGATTATATCAGAGTTAACTTAAGTCGAAAAATTTAAATATTCACAGA
>CBIHOP010000231.1:0-5397 GCA_966211385.1 uncultured Bacteriovorax sp. | reverse complement strand
GTTCTACAAACGTTATTCAACGTGATGGTCAAGGCAAGCGCCCACGCGCAGAAGAACGCAAATATTTTTCCGGCGTAAAAAAGAAAATCGCCCTTCTTCCTTTTTTTAACGAATCTCCATTCGAGTCTGAAGACTTGGAAGTCAATGCAACAGAAGAGTTGCGTATGGAACTTTCACGTTCCGGTGAATTTATCATCGATCCAAGTTCTGCAAAACTTTTCGGTACTTCAAAAGAAATTTATGTTGGGGGAGGGATGAAGCTCGTTCAACTCACTCGCCAAGCTAAAATCGCTGGAGTGAACTTTGTGGTATTCGGGAGAGTGATCGATGCACGAGTTCGCGAAAAAAGCGATGAGATCGGTATTGTTCGCCAAACAAAATCATATACAGAAAGCAAAGTGGAAGTTCGTGTTTACGATGTAAATGCTGGTAAAGAAATTTTCACTGAAACACTTCAGGGTTATGCAGACGATAGTTCTTATCGATTCTTTTCATCAGACCGCGAAGATTACCTGGCCTACCGTCGCGATCTGCTTCGTTATGCTGTGAGAGTCGCAGTTCGCAAGTCTGTTCCAAAGGTTGTCGAACTTGCTAGCAAGTTAGATTGGGTTGGTCGAGTTGCAAAAATCATCGGCACAAAAGTTTATCTCAATGCTGGTCGTGAAAGCGGAATCAATATCGGTGACATTCTTAAAATTATCACTGAAGGAACTGAGATCTATGATCCTGAAACAGGCGCCCTCATCGGTATGAGTAAAGGCGACATGAAAGGCACTATTGAAGTCGTAGACTACTTCGGCACAGACGGCTCCATCGCAATACTCCATTCAGGCGGTCAGGTCTTAGAAGGTGACTTCGTCCAACTCTATTAATATAATCTAGTCATGATTTACAATGCATTTAAAAAAATCGCATTTACTCTCGATGCGGAAAAAGCGCACGAGCTCACAATTGCGTCCATGAAAATGACTGGACCGCTGTTGCCAGATCGGTCAATGGATTCGCGTTTGTCGGTACAAGCAATGGGACTTACATTTCCAGGACCCATTGGTCTGGCGGCTGGCCTTGATAAAAATGCTGAAGCTATTTCGTTTCTAACTCATTTACCTTTTGGTTTTGTTGAGGTGGGAACTGTGACTCCCAAAGCACAACTGGGAAATGATAAACCTCGACTGTGGCGCTATCCGGCCGAAGAGTCGCTTCGCAATCGTATGGGGTTTAATAATCACGGTGCTGAAGAAATGCTGAAGAATTTAAAAGCAGCAAAACGCCGTGGCAAAGTTGTCGGCGTGAATCTCGGGAAAAACAAGATCACACCTAATGAAGAGGCCCATCTTGATTACGGTGCGCTTTATAGAATGTTTGCCCGCGAAGCAGACTATCTCGTCATCAATGTTTCTTCACCTAACACTCCCGGTTTGCGTGACCTCTTAAGCGATAAAGGTCTTAGTCAGATTTTCGAAACAGTTGTAGCTGAAAAAAAACTTTTGAATAAACCTCTGCTCGTAAAAGTTTCACCGGATATGGAGAGTGCCCAGCTCGCTTCAGTGGTAGGGCTCGTGAACGAATTTAAATTGGAAGGGATCATCGCGACAAATACGACCATTATGCCTGATAGAGGCGAAGGTGGTATCAGTGGAAGGCTGCTGACAAAAAAAGCGCGAGAAGTTCGATTTGAACTTTTAAATGAACTAAGAAAAACCAACTCTCAAGCAGAGCTTATCGGCGTTGGTGGAATAAGTGATTTTGAAGAACTAAAAGACTTCTGGAGTGCAGGCGGAAAACTTGCTCAGATTTACTCTGCGTTTATTTTCAAAGGCCCTGGATTTCTCTATGATTTAGAACAAGAACTCCTGCGTGATTTTGCGAAAAAAGGTGTTCACAATTTTCAAGACTATCTAAGAGCGATTAGAAAATGAAATATCTTTTAATCTTTTTGCTTTCTCTTTCAACTGCAGTCTTTGCTCTTGATGATGAATCATTCACCAACAAAGACAAATATGTTTTTTTAGACCTTAACGGCAATACAGATCAATCATCATTTGTTTTTGATATCACATTTGTTCCCCCGGCCGGTAAAAAGCTCAACAGCGGCTCTATGATTCGCCTATGGGAAAAAACAAAAACTGGGTGGGAAATATCTGATAAAGGCTACACGGATGAGGGCATCGCTTTTCTTTCTTCTTATCATTTGAAAAAAGAGCTTAAGAGCAAATCAATGACTTCGGATCTTGCGCTGGAGATTGATTTCATTCATTGCGACCACAGTGGTGGACAATGTAAAATGCAAAAGTACTTAGGAAAGATTAAGCGTTCTCCTAAGACCAAAGCTGCTGATCAAAAATTAAATTTGAAAATCTAGTTATAGTTTGGACGCTCAAGATATTCGATTGGATCGGTCACACCGGCCTTCGCAAAACCACGCAGGCGAAGAGCACACGAATCACACACACCACAGGCCTTATCGTTTTTCTCGTAACATGACCAACTGAATTCCAATGGCGCTTTTAGTTCCAGAGCTTTTTTAACGATCTCATCTTTCTTTAAGTAAATCACAGGTGTCACAACTTCGATGTCACCGTTTTTTGTTCCTTCTTTGATGAGATTATTGACGGCCTTGTAATAAGAAGGACGGCAATCCGGGTAGCCAGAAGAATCTTCATAAACAGCACCGATAAAAATTTTCTTCGCACCTATAACTTCTGCCCATGAAACGGCCATTGCGATGATGTGTGTGTTTCTAAAAGGCACGTATGAATCCGGAATGTCTTCTGAATCACCTTTGTATTTTTTTACATCGATTTTATCGTCAGTGAGAGATGAACCACCAATTTGCTTGAGGAAACTCACGTCGATGATTTTTTGGTGAGAGAGAGGAACGTTGTAATGAGCAGCGATTTTTTTGAAACTCAAAAGTTCGCGCTCTTCTGTTTTTTGGCCGTAGTTCAAATGAAGAAAAGCGAGATTTTCATGTTCAGTTGAAGCAATGGCCGCTGTCACTAGCGAATCCATTCCACCACTCACTAAACAAACTGCTAAATCTTTACTTTTCATCTGAGAACCCTTTTACGCCTTATCAGCTAACTCGTTAATGTAGGCCAATAAACGTGAAGATGTTTCTCCCGCATTTTTCTTTTTCTCAGCAAGAGTTCCCGTTTTTTCCTGGATCATCAGATAGAACTTAATTTTTGGTTCAGTTCCTGATGGTCTTAGATAAAGTTGGTTTCCGCCCTCAAAGAAAAAGCCAATGACGTTACTTTTTGGAAGTCCATCAATGCCTTTTGCGTAGTCTTTGATCTCAACGATTTTGTGACCTAGGAAAGTGTTATCGCTGAAGTTCCTGAAGTTTGTCATGATCCGTGAAATTTTTTCGGCCCCTTCGATCCCGAAATAGTCGAGAGAGAGCAGATCTTCACGAGAAAAACCAAATTCTTCATAAATTTTATCGAGAGCTTGCAGGAGGTTTTTCCCTTGAAGCTTGTAGTAGAGAGCGACTTCTGCCATTTGAGAAACCGAGCTTACTCCATCTTTATCGCGGGCAAAGTTATGGCAGAGGTAGCCGAAAGACTCTTCCGTTGCAAAGAGGAATTCCTTTTCAGGCGATGTTCTTTCGATCTCATTCATTTTCCCACAGATCCATTTGAATCCAGTGAGCGTGTTGTAAATCTCGATTCCATAGGCCTTAGCGATTGTATCAAGCAGTGGTGTTGTCACGATTGATTTAACAACGTAACCGCTCTTAGGAAGTTTTCCCTGCTCTTTTAAGCGAGAGAGAATGTAGTGAAGTTTTAAAACTCCAATTTGATTACCTGTTAGATATTCGATTTTTCCTTCATGTTTAATCGCTACGCCTAAACGATCTGTATCCGGATCTGAACCCATAACGATATCGCTATTTGTTTTCTCCATGAGATCAACGGCCATTTTTAGGGCCGAAGGATTTTCTGGGTTAGGCGATTTTACAGTAGGAAATTTACCATCTGGTTTTGCTTGTTCAGGAACAACGGCCACTTCGCTAAATCCCAATTCTTTAAGCGCACGCGAACAAGGAACCAGTCCTGCTCCGTGGATGGGAGTGTAAACAATTTTGAGTTTAGATCCATTCTTTGTGCACATTTCGGCATCAATGGCCTTACTTAAAATTGATTTGAAATAAGCATTTTCAACTTCGTCGCTGATCCATTCAATGAGTCCCGATTTTTCAGCTTGTTCAAATGGCATGAACTTGATCGTCGAATAATCTGTAAGAGCATTATAGTTGTTGATGATGTTTTGATCGTTCGGTGGAGTGACTTGTGAGCCGTCCGACCAAAAAACTTTATAGCCGTTATACTCTGGTGGATTGTGAGAAGCGGTTACCATAACTCCTGCAAGGGATTTGTGGTAGCGAACCGCAAACGAGAGAAGAGCAACAGGATTAAGGTGTTTGTAGATATAGGCCTTCACTCCATTTCCGGCCATCACTTCGGCCGCAACACGAGCAAGCTCATAAGACATAATTCTTGAATCGTAGCTTATACAAATACTGGGTGAAGATTGCTTTTGAGCAAGCACTTCACTGCAAAGGGCCTGAGTCGCTTTGCGAATTGTATAGATATTGATGCGATTTGAGCCCTGGCCCAATATACTTCGCATACCACCTGTTCCAAACTCCAGGTCTTTATAGAATCGCTCTTCAATTTCTTTGTGGTTATTAGCATCAATCAGCGCCTGAATTTCTTGACGTGACTCTTCTCCGAAATAAGGGTTCATGGCCCATTCTTTTGCGCGTGTAAAAGCAGGTGTAGGAGCTTTCGTATTCATTTGAATTTCCTTCTAAAAGGGAGATTATTTCAGCATCGGTGAATTTTAGAAAAAGTTGCTCATGAAAGCAATCTTTTAAGCGTTTTACGCTTCATGGTTGTGCGTTTTTTATGATAAACTTGAGAGCATTTTAAATTGAAAGCGGAGGATATATGGCCAATAAAAAAATGAAGCATAAGCTCAATATTCCTGGGCCGTGGTACTGCACAGATCCAGATGATGATAACGGAGAAGGATGTATTGCTTGTAACGTTTGTTACACTGGTGCTCCAGAGTTTTTTAAAGAAGACGAAGATGGGAATGCTTACGTTTGGAAGCAACCAACATCACCAGCTGATATCGAACTTTGCCAAGAGCAATTGGAAGCTTGTCCGGTAGCTTCAATTGGTAAAGACGGTTAATTAAGCAGTGGGAGTTCTCTCTCTCATTTTATTTGTTCTTGCGATTCTTCACACATTCCTCGTCGGAAAAATTGAAGTGATCGCAAGAAAGTATCCTGATGGGTCCATTGCTAGAAACTTCTGGCATTACCTGGCCGAAGTTGAAGTCGTCTTTGGATTGTGGTCGCTGATTCTTATTCTCATCATGCTCGTT
>CBIHOP010000230.1:0-5420 GCA_966211385.1 uncultured Bacteriovorax sp. | reverse complement strand
GTTTTGCAATAGTTCCCACGCAGAAGATCGCCACTTGCGGTTGAAGGATAACTGGAGTTGCTGCCAGAATTCCGAATGAACCGTTGTTTGTGAACGTGTATGTTCCACCTGAAAGATCATCCATCGTTAATTTTTTATTACGAGCTTTATTAACAAGCACGTCTAGTGCGCGTGCGATTCCGCGGATGTTTAAGTTGTCTGCACCTTTGATAACTGGAACAACAAGACCATTTCCAGGAACTGCAACTGCACATCCAAGGTTGATGTCTTTTTTGTAAACAACGTTATCACCATCGATAGATGAGTTTACGATTGGGAATTCTTTAAGCGCTTGAACAAGAGCGTAGAGAATGAAGTGTGTATAAGTAAGGGCGAAACCTTCTTCTTTCTCGAATTGTTTTTTGAAGCTTTCTCTGAACTTCACAAGATTCGTCATATCGACTTCATCGATTGAGTTTACGTGTGGAGAAGTAAGCTTAGACGCTTGCATATTGCGAGCGATCGCTTTTCTCATGTTGTCCATTGGAACGATTTCTACGCGCTCGCCTTTTCCGTACGCTGGTACAAATGGAGCCGGAGCTGATGGAGCTTTTGATTGTTGAGATGAAGCTGCTGCTGGAGCGGCTCCGCCTGATTTTCTGTTAGAAACGTAGTTTTCAAAATCTGCTTTATTGATTCTTCCGCCTGCGCCTGTTCCTTTTACAGATGAAAGTTCCGCAAGCGAAACGCCTGCGTCTTTTGCCATTGCTCTTACAAGCGGAGTGAAGAAACGATCGTCCGCTTCTGCTGGAGCTGCTGCTGGTTTTGCGACTTCAGTTTTTGGGAACTCAACACCTTTATCAACTGCTGCTTTTGTTGGAACTTCAGATTTTGCTGGAGTTGCTGATGATCCACCAGTGCTCGCTTTTGCATTCTCATCGTCATCGATGATCGCAATAAGTTTTTGAACGTCAACTGTGTCGCCTTCTTTGTAGAGAAGTTCAACAATCACTCCACCCACTGGTGAAGGAATTTCTGATTCTACTTTATCAGTAGAAATTTCAAGTAGGATTTCATCCAGAGCGATTTTCTCACCTGGTTGCTTGTGCCACTTAGTAATTGTTCCTGTCGTGATCGACTCTCCCATTTGCGGCATTACGATTTCGTGTTTCATCTATCAGTCTCCTTTAATTCTTAATTAAAAATTTAAACTTCTTCCCTTCGATGCGAGAACAGCTTCTGCCAGCCACTCGCCTAGTGTTGGGTGCGGGTGAACAGTCGCGAAGATTTCTTCATCAATTCCTTCCATCGTCTTAAACAGCGTGTACTCGTGAATGAGTTCTGTCGCGTGCGTTCCAACGATGTGAGCTCCCAGCATCTCGCCGTGTTTACCCATAAGTGTTTTAACAAAACCTTCTTTTTCATTTGAAGCAACAGCTTTACCGTTTGCCACAAATGGAAGTTTTCCGACTTTGTATTCGATGCCTTTAGCTTTTAGTTCGCGCTCAGTATATCCAACGCTCGCAACTTGCGGCTGACAGTATGTACATCCTGGGATGTTCATTTTGTCGATTGCGTGTGGATGTCCACCAGATAAGTGTTCAGCTGCTACTACACCTTCGTGAGAAGCTGCGTGAGCAAGAAGTGGTGGTCCAGATACATCTCCGATAGCGTAGATGTTTGGAACGTTTGTTTGGTACATGTTGTTTACAGCAATGAAACCTTTTTCAGTTTTAATGCCGACAGCTTCAAGACCAATGTTATCGATGTTTCCAGTCATACCAACTGCGATTAAACCCATTTCGAATTTGTGTTCAACTTCTTTGCCATTTACTTTTTCAAAGATTGAAACGTCTTTACCGTTATTCACAGCACGCACGCCTTCAATTCCCAGTGACATTTTAATGCCATACTTTTTATACGCTTTTTCAACTTCGATTGAAGACTCTTCATCTTCGATTGGAAGAAGGTGTTTTTGAAGTTCGAAAATATGCACGTCAACACCGAAAGCATTCCAGAAGTAAGCGAACTCTACTCCGATTGCTCCAGCGCCGATGATCCCGATTGATTTTGGAAGCGTTTCCATTTTCACCGCTTCCCAAGCGCCGATTAAACGTTTCCCATCGTGCTCAAGCCCTGGGAAAGTTTTGTAGTGAGCACCAGTTGCGATGATTAAATTTTTGAACTCAAGCGTTTCAACAGCAGATGCTGTTTTTACTTCAAGAGATGTTTTTGATTTGATTTTTCCGAAGCCTTGGAAAACTTCGATTTTATTTTTCTTCATGAGGAACGCCACACCTTTTGAGATGCGGTCTGAAATTCCAGAAGCACGCTTTACAGCTTGAGCCCCATCTAGGCCCTTAAGCTCAACGTTGATTCCAAGTTCTTTCATATCTGCCAGTTCGTGAACTGAGTGAGCAGATTTCAAAACAGCTTTTGTTGGGATACATCCGCGGTTCAAACAAACGCCGCCCATTTTATCCATTTCTACGATGGCGACCTTCTTTCCAAGCTGACTTGCCCTGATTGCAGCTACGTAGCCACCTGGGCCCGACCCTAAAACGACGAGATCAAAACTTTTCATTCATTGTATCCTTAAAGCTTTTAGTTTATTGTAGCGTTCAGTTTTAAAGATGATGGCTTCGGTTGTCAATGAAAAGGCAGTCATTTTACGTGATCAAAATGCATAGCAATATTCAGAGTTATTGCATTGGGGAAAATGGTCCTCAGGGCCTTGCTTTAAGTAGCTCGGATATGAGCACTTTGTTGAGTCATTTTCCTGAAGGCGTTATCGCCGTCGATTTAGAGACTACAGGGCTCTCTCCACTCGTTGACCGCATTATTGAAGTGGCCTTCTACAAAGTGACGAATGAGAAAATCGAAGTCTTTCAGACATTGGTTAACCCGGAAATTCCTATTCCTCCGCATACGACGGCCATTCACAATATTACTGACGAAATGGTCGCTGAAGCTCCTACGCTCAATAAAATTTTGGAAGAGCTTAAAGACTTTGTCGGATCACTTCCCATCGTCGCCCACAACGCTAAATTTGATTTAGGGTTCATCGTCATGGGATTACAAAAGGGTAACTTTACTCTCTCACCAAATCCCATTTATTGTTCGTGTAAACTCTCTCGTCACACGCACAAAGAAACTCCTAATCACAAACTCGCAACACTGGTGAAAGAACTTAATATTCCACTCGTAAATCATCACCGTGCACTCGATGATGCCTTTGCCTCGCTTAAAGTTTTTATTTCATCGCTTGAAAGATTAAGTGCTGCCGAAAGAACTGAATTGAGAACACATGGTCATCTTTTTGATCTCGATCAATTTGAAAAAAGTAAGGCCGAAGAACTTCCTGAACATTTAAAAAATTTAGAAAAATTAGTGAAAGAAGCTGCAGTCGTAGAAATGCTCTACTCTGGCGGCAATCACAAAAATCAATATCGTCCGATCAAGCTGACTGCGCTCTTAAACACAACTGAAGGAAGTGTTTTATACGCGCGCTGTTTGTGGAGTGGAATGCAAAAATCTTTTAAACTTTCCAAAGTAAAAGAGCTGCGCTCGCCTTCAGCAGATGATATTCAAAAATGGCTCATGAACGCTTAGAAAAAATTATGAAAGAAAGTTTTATTCAAAAATATAATGTCTGGTATCGTCTGCAACAAGTGTTGATCTTTGTTCTTCACCTCATTTTATTGAAGTGGATGTTCTATACATTAACGAATTCAGGGCTCATGACGACGACGGAAGTTTTCTCGCATTTTATCGGCATGTCGATCATGGGCGCGCTTCTCATTCGCGGAACGGCCTGGTGGGCGAAACATCACTACATCAAAGAAATCAGCAGACCGATTGAAAAGGCAGATGGGGCCAATGACCTGGACAAATGAGTTTCGCGATTCACTTAAATCAACGAAAGATCTCAATGAGTTCTTTGGTGTTGAATTTCCTGAAGTCAATTATCCTCTCTTCATTCCCAAATCGTTCGCAGAAAAAATAAAAGGTGCAGGTCCTGATTCTCCTTTGTGGAAGCAATTTCTTCCTCACATGGATGAGAATGCGAACACTGGTCGCATTGATCCTATTGGCGATAAAGTTCACGCTCAAAATAATCAACTCATTCATCGTTATGAAAATCGTGTGCTCTTTACGCCAACGACGGTTTGTCCCGTATTGTGCCGGTATTGTTTTAGAAAAAATGAACTCGCGGCCAATGACGAGATTTATCAGCAGAAGTTTTTAGAAGCAAAAAAATATCTGGAAGAAAATTCCGATATCAATGAAATCATTTTTACTGGCGGCGATCCGTTCATTCTCTCCAATGAAAAACTAGCTTTTTATCTGCAAGAACTTTCCGAAATTTGTTCACTCAAATTTATTCGCTTTCACACCCGTACACCTGTGATTCTTCCTTCTCGCATTGATGAGGGATTACTCGCTCTTCTCCAAAGCGCTCAAGGCCTATTTAAAAGAGCAATGGTGATGATTCACTTAAATCATATTTCGGAACTCACAAGTGATGTTATTGAGGCCATTGAAGCGCTCACAGAACATGGAATTGAAGTCTACTCTCAGACGGTGTTGTTAAAAGGTGTGAACGATACGACAGATGATCTCTTCACGCTGTTTTCTGTACTCGCCGATCTTAAAGTGAAGCCCTACTATCTTCATCATCCAGATGAAGCACTTGGGGCCATGCATTTCTATATGACGTTAGAAGAAGGCCGCAAAATCTTTGCTCCCCTTCATAACAAACTTCCCGGTTGGGCCATCCCTCAATATGTGATCGATATACCTGGCGGCGAAGGAAAAGTGACGGCCTTTAATCCGGAACAGTACGAATTCTCAGGCACGCTCATCAATCGACTAGGGGTAAAAATTACAATCCCTAGTGCCAATAAATAAATTAGTCTTTATAACCGTCGACAGCCAAAATTTATGACAAGGATACAAATGAAAACGATCTCATTACTTGCACTACTATGTTTAACTTCACAGGCCCATGCTTTTTTCTTTCCTGGTTCAACTCTTGAAATCAAGCAAGATGCTGAAGCCATTTATCTAACAAAAGATCAACGCATGCTAGGGACGACACTTATTCCCCACGCGATTTTTTCAGAAGGAATTAACCTTACAAAAATTCCTGCCATGACTGCATCAACTGAATTCTGTCTTATTCAAAAAGAAAAAGAACTAGGTTCACTAGAAGGTTTTTACATCTCTAATGGATATGGATTTTCTTCGAACACGCTTGTTTTGAGCATTTCGTGTTTCAAAGCGCGTTTCAACAACTACAATTCCAGCTATATTCCAGAAGCAGTTAATGTGGATGCAAACCTTCTCTCGCGTGCTTTGGGCGGATATGCCGAACTAAAACTCGCACGCGCTGAAAACTTTCAAGTTGGGGCCTACACATTCACTACGGGTTTTAAAAA
>CBIHOP010000229.1:0-5433 GCA_966211385.1 uncultured Bacteriovorax sp. | reverse complement strand
TTTTATCTTTCAATCCATCTTTTAAATAGTCCACCACTTCAAAATCAATATTGCGCTCTTCTAATATTTTGAGAGCTTCGCGTGATTTAGAACAACGCGGATTGTGAATAAGAATTGATTTTTTCATAGCTGACCTCAAATGTTCTCAACTGTTCTTTTGTTACCTCTGACTACCTAAGGCATTATAGCATCAAGGAGACAAAGGTTGAATCAAAGTGATAAAATGTTTGCATGAAAACACCACTCTCAATTCTCGATCTAGTTTTTATTAATGAAGGCAGTGACGCAAAAACCGCCCTTGATAATTCCGTTATTGCTGCTCAAACAGCAGAGGCCTTAGGCTTTAAAAGATTATGGGTGGCCGAACATCACAATATGCCTGGAATCGGAAGTGCTGCTACTTCAGTTGTCATTGGACATCTCGCCTCACATACAAAATCGATTCAAGTTGGCGCAGGCGGTATCATGCTGCCAAATCACTCTCCACTCGTTATCGCAGAACAATTTGGAACACTCGCCACACTTTATCCTGGAAGAATTGAATTAGGTCTAGGAAGAGCTCCAGGAACAGATCAACGAACAATGCGCGCCCTTCGCAGAGAACCAATGGCCGCTCAAAGCTTCCCTGATGATGTGGTTGAACTTCAGCAGTTTTTTTCTGAAGAAGCAAAATATAATGCCATTCAAGCTTTTCCTGGTGCTGGTCTCGAAGTTCCCCTGTGGATTTTAGGATCTTCAACTTTTGGTGCACAGTTAGCGGCCCAATTAGGACTTCCCTATGCTTTTGCTTCTCATTTTGCTCCAGCTCAGCTTGACGAAGCGCTCGCTGTTTACAGACGATATTTCAAGCCTTCCAAACAGCTCGATAAACCTTATGCCATGATAGGCGCAAATATTGTTGCTGCGGATACCGATGAAGAAGCACGCTTTCACTTTACGAGTCTGCAACAAGCATTTACCAACATGACGAGAGGAAAACGCGGTCAGTTTCCTAAACCCATCAATGATATTGAAACGTATTGGAGTCCACCTGAAAAAGCGATGGCCTCACAAATGTTAGAGTGTTCAATTGTGGGATCGAAAGAAACAGTTCGCACGGGACTTCAACGTCTGATTGAAAAAACTCAAGCAGATGAAGTCATGCTGACGAGTTCAATTTATGATCTTGAAGCTCGTCTAAAATCTTTAAAGATTATTTCCAGTCTTTGATTTATCAGTGACCGTCGATTAAGAAAACTTTTGCGCCGATAAAATTCACGCGCTCAATTTCTTTTGTCTCAAGACACTTAATTGTGAATTGTGGCTTCTTTGCATCGATGTTGAAGATATCACCTGTCACACGACGGAAGCCACGCTGTTCGAACTCGCTCCCGTTAACGACAATAACTGTATCGCCTTTTTTTAAGTCGTGAAGGTCAGTGATGATTTTCATTTCAGCTCCCAAATTCTTACGGGAGATCACTATACACCCAACGAGATAGCGAACTCAAGAGAAGCAAAAAATTTAGGATTGCTGAAGTGGATTGGTCGGCCATAGAAAACTGTAAACTTCACAAAAATTATTTTATGCTTTGATTATGACAAATAAAACTTTTCCAACTGGCCATGTTTTTATGGCCACTTCACTTGATGGATATATTGCCACTAAAGAGAACGGGCTTGACTGGCTTGGAATCGTAAACGCTGAGGGCGAAGATTACGGTTACGCGACTTACGAAGTGATTAAAGGATTTGAACCTTGGCCCTATGAAGGCAAGCGGTTTGCTGTTTATACACGCTCAACAATCGAATCAGTCCATGGGGCCTTTTCAGTGAGCGGAGATATAAAAGAAGTTTTTAAGAAACTCGGTGATCTAGGCGCTAAGAGAATTTATGTTGATGGCGGACAGACTATTCGCACAGCTCTTGAAGCAGGATTAATTTCAGACATTACTCTCTCTATTATTCCAATACTACTAGGGAGTGGAATTAAGTTGTTCGATGAGATGCCAGGATTCAAAGATCATAAAAAATTAAATCTGATAAAATCCGAACAATTTCCTTCAGGACTTGTTCAAATTTCCTATAGTCTCAACTGACATTTTTATTGGGCAAGACCTTTTTATCACTATCTCTGAAAAGACTTCTATCCCCTTAGAATAGCTAGGCAAAAAAAGAGGTGAAATCTTTCCTCAATAAGTTCTTACGAGGGTCGTGTAAAATGGCACCATTACCCTCAGGAGCTATAATGAAATTGATCTTTGCTTTTACGCTTTTTCTTTTTACTCAAATCAGCTTCGCTCAATCTCTCCCCGCTGAAAAATACAGTTTGCTGACGTGTGATTTTTCACAGATGGGCAAACTAGGAAACGTGATCACTGAAGAGCAAAAAAACTATGAAGTGAATCTCGCTCTCTTTCATTACATGACAGATATTTTTCAGGCCGAGCAAAATCACATCTTCGATCAATTCGGTGTGCATTCGCAACTTCTGTCAGTTTCTCGTTTGATAAAAATTTCAAATACTCAATTTGAAAATGCGATTCGCGAAGATATCGCAGATCTCACATGTACTTGTCTCTATACTCGTGAAAAAGAAATGTTAGGCAAACCCGAGTTTGAGAGACAATTCGAGCAGCTCGCTCAATGTCGTCGCACTCAACGTAAAGCAATCACCAATACGGCCTGGCAACTTCCTATGGAAGAAACAATGAGACAAACTCAGTCTTGTCCGGCTACAAATGGAGGCGCGGTTCTAGCCTCAAGTGGTGATCCTTCTACTTACATGCATTCTTGTTTCTACTGTCCAGCTGGAACAACTTACCAAAACCCATTTAATAATTTAAGCCAAGTCCACGTCATGAGTTGCGAATCTTCATGGGAAACCTACGATACTACCCGCGAAGATAAAGCAAAAGTCATTGAGTCGCTCATCAGTGGTGGTGATTCAACAACCGCAAAAAGATTACTACTTGTCGATATCGAAAAAACTTACGGCAGCATTCAAAAAAGATATCAGCAGCGTGTTCAATCAATTCAAAATGCTTTTGAAAATGTTTTTAATTTTGCGAAAAATGCTTATGAAAAAAGTCCCTGTGTAGACTGTATTACCTATGCGGCCACCAACGATGGCAAAACGGTCATCGTCGATCCATGGAATAACGGCAAACCGAAGTGGGCCATGATTGGAAGTTCAAGCACACGTTATAGTGATCTCAATCGTCGACTTGGGTATATTGATTTAAGCGATGATCACCTGAGAAAAATTGGTCACAACGAACATCTCTATAGCCTCTTTGGATACATGAACGACAGCGATCGATATGTGCTTGGAAAATATTTATTAGAAGAGCATTACAAAAAACCAAAAACTGTTACTGTCAAAGATCCTTCTAAACTGACACCATATATGTCGCATTTTAGCTTTGTCGACAATTTCAGTCTCAAAGATAATGGAACTGCTTATCCATTTGAAGGAATGCTGACTTATATTAAATCGCTTTTTGCTTCGGCTAACCGCTTAAACATAATGGCCAACGGACAAGTTTTAGAAAACAGTAAACTCATCAGCAAACAATCTTCTGCTCTAAAAGAAGAAGTGCGCTTCAAGCTTAAGAATGTGACCTCGGTTGCAATGGAAAATAACTACAAAGCACTCATCACGACTTTAGAAGCAGAAGAGAAACAAGAATCTGAAGTGGCCGCTATTTTGAAAAACTTAGGCATTGGTGATGATGGGCAAATTAAAAACGACAGTAAGGTGCTCGATGATATTTTGAGACCCGTAATGGCCCTCAGTGGTCCTCAGGCTTCTCTAGCAAGTTTCCAAACTTCCGCTAAAGGAGTCGCAGGTGTGAAAACACAAGTGCTCCGCTTTAAACCAGTCGTCAGTGAATCTATCCTTAACATCGTTAATTTCAAATTAAATTTTGCCCTCAGCAATCCTTCTACTCGAAAACTAGTCGGCGCAAACGATAAAACCAATGCTCGTATCAAAGCCTATCAAAAACAAAGCGAAGAGCTTTTTGGCATGAGTAAAGAAACTCTAGATAAAAATTCGTTTAAAACTTTCTACGCCTCGGAAGAAAAAGCAGCTCAGAAAAAAAGCAAAACACCACAAGTGTTTGCACTTTTTTCGATGAAAGTGCCAACTGCAAACGATGCAATTCCTGCTACCGTTCCAACTCCAGCCCCTGCTCCAGTTGAGTCGGTCGCTAAACCTGTTGTTGCTAAAATGGCAGAGAATCGCTTTCCAGGAAACACAAACATTGTCTCTGAAAAAGAACGCTATGAACTCAGTGAATCTGCTTTAATTTTGGATAAGTCACAGAAAGAAGCTAAAAAGCTTGAGCCTGTTGAAGATGATTCGCTATTTGATCGTGTGAATAAGGCCTATAAACGCAATTATAAGAAGCTGGTACCTTAAGCGGCCTTTACTTTTACTTGAAAATTAAGCTTTGACTTTTTTAATTGGTCCGCAAAACAAGCTTCAACGGCAACCACTGTAGACAGTCCTGCTTTTTTTGCTATTTTTTTGGCCAGATCGATACTTACTAATTGCCGGCCTTTTTCAATATCACACAATGTCCCCCGGGCCATTCCCAGTTGGGTTGCCATCTCCTGTTGAGATATCCCCAATGATGTTCGTGAAGCTCGCAAAAACATTCCAAAAGTTAATTGCCCAATTTCTTTTTCTAATTTTTTTGTTAGTAATTTAGTAGTCATGTTTATTAACCTAATCAAACACATCCATTGTAAGGTGATTTGCCTTACTTGTAAAATTAAATGAATTGATTGATGCAAAAGCAGAGATATAAAAAATGAAGAAACATAGGAAATTATTGGTTTTTATAATCATTTAGGACTAATTTTTACTCACCATCCGGCTACATTAGACCTTGTGCTCGCCTCGTAAATGCGAAATAATTGTCGGATGAAAGCGCTCACGATCATTCTTTCACTTTTTGTTTTGGCACCGGTAATGGCCCAGGACTTAGAGTGCGCATCACCTGCGTCCACTCCGCTGCAAGAAACACAAAAGAAAAATGTGGAGCTCGTTCTTAATATCTCATCATCAAAACTTAAAGAGCTGCAAAAAGAAAATAATGCTCTTGAAGTAGCAGAGTCAAAAAAATTTCTTGCAGATTTAAGTGAAGGCAAACGCGAACACATCAACAAAATTGTTCAGAAAATAAAAGAGAGCAAGTCACACCTCATACCAATTGTTGAAGTTGAAGGAACTCCAGTTCTTCTTGTGCAAGGTTTAGATTTTCAGGATTATCCCTTTGAATGGATCAAACCAATTGCTCACGTTACCGATAAAAAACAACTCAGTTATTTTTTTAAGTGGAGTAAGTTTGATTCCCTTGAAAAAAATCGCAATGAATTAGTTAAAGTCATCAAGTCGCTTTTATTAAAACATAAAAAAGAAAGTTTATTGTTTGTTGTTTAGTC
>CBIHOP010000228.1:0-5479 GCA_966211385.1 uncultured Bacteriovorax sp. | reverse complement strand
GGCCTATCTGGTTTAACTGTTTTTTCACTTTCCACTATTATTCTTTTTGATGCTTTCACTTTTTTAGTGAGTGCTGCCTGTTCATACGGAGTTGTGAAATACATTTTGCAAATGCAGAATTCTTTTGAAGCTAAAAGTGAAGAAGAGGCTCCTACTCTTCAAGGTCTAAAAGAAGGTGCATTGATTTTTGCTAAAAAAATCCCTCTCGTTTTTCTGTTAGATTTTTTTCTTGCAACTATTCTCATCGGCGCCAATATGTTCTCAGTGCGAATTGCAGGTGAACAGCCGATACTCATCCCACTTCTTTTAATGTCTTATGGATTGGCCGTTTGGGTTGGTGGTTATCTTATTCGTTTCAAAAAATTCGAAGAAAAGATTTTGTGGGTCTGGCCACTAATGGGATTAGGTTTTTGCGCTGTCGGATTCTTTCCTGGTCGCGGAGTTCTAACTTTCGGCTTAACTTTTATTTGTGATCTCGGCTACTGGCTTCTTTTCCATTACCTCACAGAAATGATTCAAAAAAATTGTGATCTTAAAGATGTTGAAAGTGTTTATTTTGCCCGCAATTCACTTATGGCACTGTATCTCGCCCTCGGAGAATTTGCTGTTGGAGGATGGGCCAATTCTCTACCTTTAACTTACGAAGGAATTTTGAGAGGCGCTATCGCCTTTGCAGTCTTCGCTTTACTTATTTTTAAACATGATAAAAAAGTACTTAATTAATATTTTAATCCTTACTCAAGTTTTTGGGTTCATTGGATGTACAAAAAAAAATAATGGGGACAGTCTCATGCTCAACTTTCATATCCCGGTAAGGCTTGCACACTTGGATCCGCATCGAATGGAAGACGCCTATTCGATGATGATCAACATTCAAATTTATCGCAGCCTCTTTCGTTATCTGGCCGATGGGCAATTGAAGCCTGATTTTGTAGCCAAATATGAAGTTTCTGCGGATCGGCTTCGTTATACATTCCACTTACGGGATGACATATTTTTTAGCGACAAAACTCCGATAACATCTCAACATGTCCAACACAGTCTTGCGCGTATTTTTTCATCAGGTGCTTCAATCGGTGCTGATCTCGATTACATTAAAGGCGTCGAAATTTTTCGTAAAACAAAAGACCTGAAAGATTTTGGTTTTACCATTAAGTCAGACAAATCTTTTGAAATTGCACTCGATCATCCGACTGATGTTTTCATCAAACACTTAGCGACTGCTGATTGTGCCATTCTGCCAATTACTGATTTTAAAATAAAAGATTTACCCAACGTCTACTCGGGTCCTTACCTTGTAAGTTCATTCAGCGCAGAGGAAGTTGTTCTCAAGAAGTGGAGAAAAGATCAATTCGATTCAAAGAACTCTCCAGAATCTGTTCGTTTGTTTTATACGCTGGAAGAACCTTCAAAGTTGGCAGCGGCCCAGAAAACAGACTGGGTTGTATTCGATCATGTTGCTCAGAATGTTCAAAATGAACTCATCAAACAAGGCTGGTTCCAGACTTCAGGGGAAATGGCACTTGAAAACTTTTTGATAGCAAGCCCAAAGCACTATTCACTTTCTTTAAGAAAGAAAATTTATTCTATTATCACTCATTCATCATTAGTCGATAAATTGAATTATCCAGGTCTCGAAAAAGCTTACGGTTTAATTCCGCCCTTTTTTGGTGGAGGTTTAGAAAAATCACATATAGAAAGTGTCGTTAAATCGTCTGAAGTGAATCAAAATTTTGCAGAAGAAATTGAACTTGAATTCAATAAAGATATAGATATTACTTCCCAAACTGCGAAACTAGTCGCTCAAGCTCTGACAGAACAAGGTTTGAAAGTTAAATTAGTTCCGCTCGCGGCAGATGAACTACTCGACAGAATGTTCTCCAAAAAAGGACATCTTATTCTTGGAAGAAAAGGAATTGATTATCCGGATGCTATTTCCATTCTTAATTACTTCAAGGCCGGTGTAGAAAACAACTATTTTTACACTGAAAGCAAAACGCTTCCTGCACTCATCAACAAAATCATCGTTAATAATTCTGCAGATGAAAAAATAAAATTAGTGCGTGAGGCGCAAGTTGAAATTCTTAAAGAATTTACAACGATTCCACTATTTTTTGGAACAGACTCGAGTAGTTTATGGTCTTCAAAACTAGTTGCAGTTCCCCCATTTCCAGCAGGACCTCACATGATTCCATTTGAAATGTTAGAGGTAAAATAGTGCAATTAAGTTTTGCCATTCTCCGATCTGTTCAAGGCTTTTTTGTCAAAGTCATGGTCGTGGCATTCTTTTTAATCCTTCTCATTGAAGGTGTAGGATTTTATCAGACTTTCCAATTAAAAAAGAAAGTCATGACAGATTATCTTTCAACGATTGGTCTTGAAACTGAGTTGAGCAATGACTGGATAAGTTTTCCCAAAAGGATCAGTACATTTGAGAGTAGTCTCGAGATTAAAGATAAGAATCATTACGATTTGGACGTGTTTAAGAATAATCAACTCATTTATCGCAGCGATTTGAAGAACGACAGTTATATCGAATTAGGATCTCAAAAAATTGTCATGCCAGGTGGTACTGTTTTACACATTGTTTTCAAAATGAATCTTTTCGAATCGGCACTTGAGATTTTAAAGCCATTTCTAATCTTATTACTCATTTCTCTTGCAACACTCATGTTATTTTTTAATCATGTTGCCAAAATTATTTCAACATCTCTTCAACCATTAAGTGGTTTATTAGATGGTTTTAAAAAAGGTGAAAATGTTCAGTCTGATCGAGTAGGCATTAAAGAATTCGATAATCTTAGGGACAAAATCATTGAATATAAACAGGGCCAGGAAGAAAACGAAAAATTGAAAATCGATCTGACAGTTCAGGAAAAAATGGTGGAACTGGCGCAAATGGTTTCTCATGATATTCGCTCTCCCCTTAATTCATTAAAAATGGCAGTGGATGATGTTCAAAAAATCGACAATGAACAACGATTTATCATCAACCATTCCATTCAACGAATTAATGACATTGCACTTAATCTTCTGAGTAGGAAGAAAGGCCAAGAACTTCGATATCAATTTAGTCATGAAAATATAGCAGAACTTACCCAACATCTTGTTGAGGCCAAAAAAATCGAGTTTAAAAATAAATCATCTATCAATATCATTTTTAGAAATCTGGCCAAAAATGAATCGAAAGCATTTATAGATAAAAAAGAATATGCTCGCGTAGTATCAAACCTTATTAATAATTCAATAGAAGCTGTAGATAATGGTGAAGTCCAGATCACCGTAACTCGTTTCGAAAATAATAAGCTTGCTATAATTATTAAAGATACTGGCAGAGGTATGTCTGAAGATCTCTTGAAACGACTTGGAGAAAAAGGTTTCTCAGAAGGAAAAAATGAAAGAGACTCTGGTTCAGGTCTTGGTGTCTATCATGCCAAAAAAACAATCGCTCAATTTAATGGCTATATGACTTTTGAATCTGAGCTAAACAAAGGTACGACTGTAACGATCGTTCTTCCCAAAAGCGAAGAAATTCAAAAATCGAACGGTACTTACGACTATGTCTACATTGATGATGATCGTTTGCTTCGATTAGGTTGGAGCAAGAGAGCAAAAAACAAGCAAATCAATCTTCTCACTCTCGCAACAGCAGATGAGTTTATGGCTCACGAAAATCACCTTTCAAAAGAACATACTCGTATTTATATTGATTACGATTTAGGTGATGCTACAAAAAATGGTTTGGAATTAGCTCAAGAGCTTCATGAAAAAGGTTATAAGAATATTTTCATGGCCAGTGGGCATGAAGAAAAACATTTCACACAGTTTTCATGGCTAACCTTCGCAGGTAAAGAATGTCCTTTCTAACAAAAAAAAAGGGCCGTGAGGCCCTTTCTTTTTTTCCTGACTATGGTGTCAGTCTATGTATATCTCTTGGGTACATTGTCGCAGACTTGATGTTATCCAGTCCTAGCAGTCTTTGAGTTACACGTTCAAGACCGATACCGAACCCGCCGTGCGGTGGTAATCCATGCTTGTGGGCCGTCGTGAAGAATTCGAAACTTTTAGGATCAAGGCCCTTACGTGAAAGTTTATCAACGATTTCATTGTAATCGTGAATACGTTGTCCACCTGAAGTGATTTCAATTCCTCTGAAAATCAAGTCGAAGCTCGAAGTGATTTTAGGATTGTTTACATCGTCTTTCGTGTAGAAAGGTCTTTTTTCAAATGGGTAGTTTGTGATGAAAACAAAATCTGAATTATAAGTTTCTTTCACATACTCAGCGATTTTTAACTCTTCGATTGGAGCTAAATCATCTGGTTCCTCTGAAGGAACTTTATATTTCTCATTAACAATTTTCTTAACTTCGTAAAAATCAAGCGCTGGAATATCTGTGATCTCTGGAACGTCAACTTCGAGAAGTTCAAGTTCGAATGGAACTGCTTTCTTAATGTAGTTGAAACAATGTTTAAGCATTGCTGTTTCAATATTCATAACATCATGGAAAGAATCGATGTTGCTTAATTCAACGTCGATCGATGTATATTCATTGATGTGACGGCTTGTATTGTGTTTCTCTGCTCTGAAAACGGGTGCAATTTCGAAAACGCGATCAAAAATTCCCACACAGAATTCTTTGTAAAACTGCGGCGATTGCGTGAGGTATGCCGTTTGGCCGAAGTACTCAAGTGAGAAGATGTTTGCTCCACCTTCTGCTCCTTCTTTAACAATTTTCGGAGTTCTGATTTCTGTGAAACTGTTTTGAACTAAGAATTCACGAATTCCATGAACAAGCGCCGATTGAATTTTAAAAATTGCGCGTTCTTTTGGATGTCTCATTGAGAGATAACGGAAATCAAATTTTGTATCATTGAGAACATCTAGTTTTTTCTTTGTGATATCGAATGGCATCGGCTCATGAGGAGTACTCATAATCTCGAAGCTCTCAATAACCATTTCACAATTTTTAGGAGAAACGAATGCATCTTTCAAAGTTGCTTCTTTAATCGTTCCTTTTAATTTTATACTGCAACCATCTTTAATTCCTGTTGCACCTAAATCTCCATTGAAAACAGTTTGAATAATTGTTCCCGACGTATAGAGAAGAACGAATCCGAATCCAGATAGTACTCTTGTCTTAAAGACAACACCTCTGATTTCGATTTGCTGGCCGATATAATTTTCAATGTTTTTAAACTTTAAAGTTTCGTTTACTTCAGATGAGATTTTCATTGTTTCCTTAGGGTTGAATCTAAAATGTGATCCTTTAAAAATAATCCAAAAAGTCCTTTTCTGCACGAACATTATCCATGAAGACATGGTGCAACATACCCTGCTAACTGCTCCTTATCACATATCTCAGATCATGAATAAGCAGCATCAAGATCACATTAAAACCTAATTCAAGAAATATTCAGTTTTTCATCACAGGTCCATCATCTACTCAACATAAACGTTCTAAGGAGAATTTAATGAAAA
>CBIHOP010000227.1:0-5485 GCA_966211385.1 uncultured Bacteriovorax sp. | reverse complement strand
GTGAAGCTCTATGAAGATTCACTGAAACTTTGTACTTATTAGAGTTAGCGAGAGCAAACTCCTGAAGTTTTTTCATCTCAAGTCCATAAGTGATTGAAGAATTTAATTCTTGTTCAACTTGAGCGAGATCAAACTTTTGTGTGTCATCCATTCTGAGAAGTGTTCTGATTGCAGACAATTCTTTCAAATAGAGATCGTAGAATTGTGTACGCTCCTTTTGAAGATTAAGAATACTTGCTCTGACGTCTTCACGTCTTTCAACAGATGCCTGTCTTTCAGCTAATCTTTTTTCATAGAAGTTAAGGATTTTGATTTCTTCATCAATAGATCTCATTAAAGCTTCATGAGAGAGAATATCAAAATAAAGATGGGCCATCTCATTGTTGAGTGCTTCGCGAGCATCAGCTAAATTGTAAGATGCCGCTTGTTTCAGATACTGACTTTCATTGACGTTATGAATTTTCATCGGAATCGACAAAATGGCATCAGCCACGATCGGGGCCCAAAGATAATTCCACCCAAGGGCAATTCCCAGTAAATGACCTGTTCTTAGTGGATTAAAATCAGCACGTGCAACGCTGACTTTTTTCTTAGCGATCAGATAGTTTTGGAATGCGATCTCAACGTCAACGTTTCTTTCATTGGCCGTCGTTTTCATCTGGGCAATATTCTTTCGGCCTTCAGATTTTCTTAGAATACCTGCCAGGTTATCTTCTAAGTTTGAAAGCACACTGTAATCTGTGGCAAAGGCCGACTGAGCACTCATTGTAGCAACGAGTGCGAACGCAAATACTCTTTTCATGATTTAATCTCCTAACTATTAATTTTAATTACTGTAACTTTGGAACAACGTTAGTAAGCATATTCGAACCTAACAGTCGTTTAAGTTTGATCAGTTGGAGTTCATGTTCATACTGCAGTCTTCTCATTTCTCTTTTTGTAGACATAAGAGAAATTTCCGCTTTTTTAAGAGTAATGAACGTTCCTAATTTTTGATTGTAATTAGAAAGCGCTCTGGCATATTGCTCTTCGGCCATATCAACAAGTTGTTCTTGATAACCCATTTTCTCTTCGTGATTGTCGAGAATAGCATAGTGAGCTGATACTTGATTTTTGATTTCAAGTGATGCTTTCGTCTTTTGGAGCTGAAGCTTACGAATTTCTGACTTCGCAATCGAATTACGTGCAAAATAATCAAACCCTACACCACTCCATGACAACCACGAAAGTGCCACACCTTTCTTTTGTTTTTCAGCGGCAGCGATAAGATGATCAAAAGAAGCTAACTCAGGGGCACTGTTAACTGCCACTGCTTGCGCTTCTGAAGAAGCAGCAGGGAATGCTAGCTTACCATTATAAAAGTCTTCAGTGTTAAATGATACTTCTTCAGAGTCTTTCACTTGAAGCATAAGTCTCATTGCAAACTCTTCAGTTTTTACTAATTCAGTTGCATTAAGAAGTTGAGTTCTTGCATTAACAACATCACGTTGAGCATAGTAATATTCATCAAAGCTGATTGTTCCTAGATCATATGCTTCTTGTGAACGTGAGGCGATTTCAGATTTAATCTCAAGTTCGCGCGCACTCGATTCAACCATTTCTTTATGGAATTGATGTAAGAAGAACGTTTTCTCAAAATCTTCCAATAAATTCTTTTTCACGATTGTTCTGTTTAAGCTCGCTGCCTGAGTAAGATCTTTCGCCGCTGAAGCTTCAAAAAAGCGGTGCGGTTCAGGAATGATCGAACGAAGGATTGTATATTGATAATCCATGACGAGCATATCAATCGATAAACCAGGGAGAAGTTTTAAGGCCTTTGCTTGTGCATCTGCTTGAGTAGCGATGTACTGCTCATATGCAATTGAGAGCTTCACGTTGTCGTTTACGAGCTGAGCTTTTGCTTTATTCAGTGTAAACTGAGCATTTGCATAAAGATCAAAAGAAACAAGCCCGAACATTAATACATAGCCACAAATCTTTTTCATACCAATCTCTCCCCGGTTGAATATTCAAGAAAATAAAAAATCACGTTATCGTTTATTTGGTTTCCACCACAAACTTAGGTTCTTCCCGAGTGCAATTAGTGTTCCACTTTTAATTTGAAAATTTGAAAAATCTTTTTGCCAACGCTGATCATTCAAACTCTCATTGTTTATCCATGAGTAAAGTGAGAAATCAGGAATCACTTCGTCATCAAGAGTTTTTTTGAAGATGCTAAAGCCGCCCCCCATACATGAGTAATCACCATAATTTGTTGAGAACCTATACACGAAAATTTTTTCTGCATTTTTGTGAAGATCGCAAAGCTGATTTTTCTCAAGAACATCTTTAGGTAATCTAAAATTTTTTTGAGTCTCAAATGAGAGGAGAAAACCTTTTTCTGGAGATGAAAAATAAGGACCTACAGAGGAAAAAAATCGCACTTCAGAATCATCCGGGGCAATAATACTCTTAATATCTTCCTGATCCCAAACCATGAATTCTTTCGCTGGATTTTGGTCCCACTGTCCTCCCCGTGCATTGATGAAATAAATCTTATCTTCATCCTCTGATGCACCTAAAAGAAGATTCGCAAGGGGTGCAACTTCAACATCGTTTTTTTCATCCCAGCGAATTGCAAAAAGTTCAGGATGCTCGCGATTGAAGTTTTTTTGAATGAACGCTTTCTTTTGTTTTGCAGAAGACCATAACACTAAAACCTTTTCACCATTCAATGCATCCAGTTTTTCAAAACGTGAATTTTCAAGATTGAGCGTTACTGGATAGTAGAGATCATTATCACGATCTCTATATTCAAGAACAACATTTGGATAGTGATATGAGCTGATTTTTAGCGATTCTAAATCTTTTAAAACATTTCTATTGATGGATACTTCTTTTCGGAGTCCTTTATTAAAATCATAGTAAACGATTGTTTCCGGATCCTTTACAACACTAAGTAGTCCTTGATTGAGTGAAGATGCACCTTTTGATTTTGTGATAATTTCTACAACATCGTCTTTAACAGTAAAATAAATTTGTCCTTCCGATGTAGGTTTCTTGAAAAAGAAAGTTTTCTTTTCATCTACAAAAACGAGCTTTCGAATTTTATCTTTTTGAAGAATGTTTGTTTTATCACTGACTCTTCTCCACAACCCTACCCCATCTTGTGACCACGAAAGACGCTTTAGTTCTCCAGTTGTATCATTTATTTTGTAAGCTGAACCTGAATCAGAGAGGAAGATGCGATTATCATCTTTTGTTTCTGTAATGAGCGATCCATCTAATAAATTATAAATTTTGCGACCATCAATAAGTGCTAAATTGTTTTCAGCGATTTTAATTGTGTTGTGATAAGGAAGTACGCGCGCAATAGTACCATCTTCAATTTCCCCCCAACGTCTGGCCTTGCTTACACGAGGATCAGAGTGGAACTGAGGAATTGAATAGAACCAGTCTTCAAATGACTTCTGAGTTTTATTAAAAGTTCGAGAGAGCCTTCTTCCTTTTTGTTTTAACAGATCGCAGGCCGATTTATCAACGAGTGCGCAGTAAGAAATAGCTCTAACGTAAAGGCGATTGAGTTCGGTATCAACATGGTAAGTGTTTAGCTCCAACCATTGCATGTTTTTCGGGAAACACTCAGTACTTTTGCAAGGTTCATCCGTTTTTTCAATGATACTGTTTCTTTGTGCAAAAAGCGCATTCGCTTCATCAATCCATTTTCTTGCATGTTCATCTTTGTTGAATCCCCATCGCTTTTCAGGTTGTTCGGATGGATCACTGGACAGTAAATTATTGTCGACCAAAAATCTTATAACTGAAAGATCTGTATCTTTGCCTAATAATTTAAATTTCGTTTGGCGAAGACCATCAACCCATTGCGATTGAAGTGTAGGGGCCATGAACAAAAAGTCTCGAACTAATTTATCAATTGTTTCAAACTTTGCTTTTAATTGATTGTCTCTTGAAGGTGTTGCCCAATCTTCATGACCGATTGTACCTGGAGCGCAGTCTTGGTTTTTACAGAATTCATAACCTTTATCAACAATGAGAATACGGCGTTTAACTGAATCTAAAATGTCATTAACGGCAATCTCGACTAATTTAATAGGGTCATAATTATTCTTTAAACGGGCAACAACAAAATTAATAAAGGCCGGATAGTTTTCTTTGAGAGAAAGATCATATTGTTCTTCAGAATAATTTTTGTGCTCACTTGGTTCCATGAGCACCCATTTTCCCTCCCTCATCACTGGCCAGCGAAAGGCTAGAATTTCTTTACGTCCTCGTTCAGGCCAGTCTTGATCAACAAAAACTTCTCTCGTTAGTAAGCGCAAATCGCGAGGTGAAGTGGAAGACAATGTATAGAGTGGTAGTTCGAATTCTTCGCTGTAATGATTTTCTGAAATAAATTTAACATGTCCAGAGTTAGTCGATTGAGTGACGATGAAGGTTCCTGGAACCATTCCTTCTTTCGAAATCTTAACCGGGTAACCATCAAGATTAACTGTTCGAGTACTTGCCAGATCCATCACATATTCAAGTGCTGTTAGGAAAAGTTGATCTTCATACCATTCTTTGGCCGTTGGAAGATTTAACCAAATTCTTCTCATTGAATAATGTCCAAACAGATCCGCTGTATCCGCCAGAGTATTAGCGACAGGAAGGCTATGCATTCTCGCAAAAATCCATCTAAGACCAATAAGTGCATCAGCACAGTCAGTAGCAATATTGTATTTGTGATAGAAGTCTGGTTTTATTTCATCCTGCAGCCATTTTGAGTACCGTGCCTCCCATTCATCATTCCATGATTCCGTAACTTCCCAGAGAACAGCATTTTGTTTTTCACCATGGATGAACAAGCTCACTGGTTCAATAGGCCAGATTGATAATTTTTCCATTTGTACATAACTTGAATAATTATCAGTAACAAACGGTGCAATGAGATTGACCTCTTTAAAAAACTTCTCTTCTAAATGATCAGGATAATCACCTTTCACTTGATGATAGTGATGAAGTTTGTATCCAATTTCAGTTTGCTCTATTGAAAGATAGAATCTTTCCGTAGAGAGATCTTTAACCCAAACTTCATAAGCGTAACTGTTACTTAAAAAAAATAAAAAAAACAAAGAAAACAAAAGGCGGAGTTTTGATCGTATGGACATTTTAACCTCAATGTTAGTTGCTCCTCACCAAACGAAGCGCAAGCGAGGTTACAACATCTATTGAGTGAAACTCAAGGTGAGTGCATATAGTAAAAGTGAGTCTTTTTTTTCATTCGGATTTTGTTGCATGAGAATATTTGGAACTACGCCTTCACCTTCAAAAAGACGTTTATCTTTTTGCCATACAAGACAAACTGGTAAGTTTACTTGATATTGCGTATTAGCTATTTGAAACAGACGCGGATCCCCTGATCCACCATGAGTTGTGCTTCCAATTAAAAGCGAGCGACCTTCATTTTTAAGAATTGAGGCCAATGTTTCGCAAGAAGAAAAACATC
>CBIHOP010000226.1:0-5486 GCA_966211385.1 uncultured Bacteriovorax sp. | reverse complement strand
ATTTCCATTTCCGTTTTTTTCATCCGGCTTAAGACCTAATACGAATGAGAGAGAAAGAAGTCCATGCGTAACGGCTTGACCCATGTCCAGAACATCAACGTCATATTCACTGGTGATTTTCATCAGACGAGAAGTGATACCAGGACCATCTGGTCCAGAAACAGTGACGAGAATAGTTTTATTGCTGAGGTCGTGGGGATGTTTTCTAACCATCGGCCAATGTCCTTTTTAATTTCTTTTTTTCTTTCTGAACGATTCTGATTTTTTTAATCAGTCCAAGAGAATATTCGAGCGCGGAATAAACAGAGATGAGTGAAGATAAATACATGAGGATCGTTCCGATCAACGGCATATCAATTCCCCAGGGAGTATCGTAGGCCATGAGCAGGGGAATCCCCACCATCTGTGTGGCCGTTTTCCATTTACCCAAAGTTCCAACAGGAACGCTGATTCCTTTTTCCATCGCTAGCAAACGTAGAGCTGTAATGTACATCTCACGCAGAATGAGAATAAGAACAATGAGCACATGAACACGATTGAGCGACTGAAGCATGACCAGTGAAGAAATCACGAGAAATTTATCTGCAATGGGATCAAGAAAAGATCCAAACACTGTGACAATATTTTTTTTACGAGCAATGTAGCCATCAAAAAAGTCGGTGATGGAAGCTGCCACGAATGTCCAGGCAGCAACATAGTTGAGAAGACTAGTGTGATTTCTCGCCCATTCAAACTGTCCGATTGTCGCAAACAAAGAAAAAATGATGATCGGGATGAGAATAACCCTAAACATAGTCAATCGATTGGGAAGATTGTCTATTTCCCACTCATTGGAAGCCTGAGGAGATTCCGCATTTTGATTGTCCATATTTTCCTTCTTATCTAAATTTGAAGTCTATTTTAACCTAAGAGTAGCAAAGCTTACTAGGAGAAAAAATTGGAAAGACACTTAAGTTTAATCAAAACAGATTTTCAAGAATTGGAGAAACGTGTTTTTCCCCGTTTTCCTTTTGGATTCATGATTTTCAAAGAAGCAAACGACAATCATATGGTCTTTGAAGTGAAAGACATTTCAGTCACGGGAATGCAGTTATGTTTTCGTGATGGAACGCATTCTTATCGCGTCGGAAGTGATATTGCCGGCGAGCTTCACTGGAGAACGTCGACAATTAAAGTAAAAGGAAAAGTTCAGTGGGTGCGTGAAGCTTCGCTGGGACTCTCTTTTGATTCGAGCATTAGTTTTGAAGAAAAGATGCGTGGATTTCTTTCTTACGACAACATTGCTCTGCATATTAAACCGCTTCACAAGACCGACCTTTCACTCGAGCTTCCGAACAATTTAAAATATTGGCTCAAGGCCGATGGTGTGCTGGATGTTTTCGTATGGGAGCACACTTCTACAGGAATTTCGCGTTTTCAAATTCTCATGATGGAACATTTTATCGAATGGGAAGAAGGCGTGGGCCTTAAGAGTGGTCGCGTGATGACTCAAAGAGATTTAGAGACTCCACTGGCCTTAGAAGACGAATTTGTTTTTCAAATTGATCCTACGGTTGCCCCGGATAAAGTCGAGATGGCGTTAGGCGTTGTCCGCAAAATCTCTCTCGATCATCTTCCTCTCGATGCCAAAGAGTTTCTCATTTATAAACTTGGCGGTTAGACCTTTTTCTTCCCTAAGCTCCTTAATCCCATTATAATCGACCGTGGAAAACGTGTAATTAGACTAGGGAGCTATAATATGAATCGTAACCTCGCGCTTGAATTTGTTCGTGTAACTGAAATGGCGGCCATCGCTTCGGCCAGATTAATGGGACGCGGAGATGAAAAAGCTGCTGATCAAGCGGCCGTAGATGCTATGAGAGCAATGCTTGATTCGGTTGAGTGTGATGCTACGGTTGTTATCGGTGAAGGTGAGCGCGATGAAGCTCCAATGCTTTATATCGGTGAAAAAGTTGGTACGGGAAAAGGTGCTGAACTTGAAATCGCTCTTGATCCGCTAGAAGGAACAACAGTGTGTGCGACAGGTGGATACAATTCAATTTCTGTTATGGCGATTGCCGAAAAAGGAAATTTCCTGCACGCTCCAGATACATACATGAAAAAAATCGCCTGCGGCCGTGAAGGTCGTGGTGTGATCGATATCAATGAATCAGCACGCGAAAATCTTCGCCGACTTGCTGATGCAAAAAAATGTCGTATTGCTGATTTAACGGCAATCGTGCTTGATCGTCCTCGCCACGCAGATCTTATTGCCGAAATCAGAGAAGCAGGAGCACGTATTCAACTCATCGGTGATGGTGACGTTTCCGCAGCGATTGCTTGCTGTGATCCAAACTCAGGTGTTGATATTCTCTTCGGGATCGGTGGAGCGCCAGAAGGTGTTCTCGCAGCTGCAGCGATGAGATGTATGGGCGGAGACTTCCAGGGAATTCTTCAGTGGAGACACGATGAAGAAAAAGCTCGCGCGAAAGCAATGGGGATCACAGATCTTAACAAAGTTTTCAAGCTCGATGATCTTGCTCGTGGGAACGTTATGTTCGTAGCGACTGGGGTGACTTCTGGAAACTTCCTTCGTGGTGTAAAATTTAAATCATGGGGAGCGATTACTCACTCAATCGTTATGCGCTCAAGCTCAGGAACGATCAGACATATTGAGGCGGAACATCACTTTGATACTAAACCACGTTATTAGAAAGTATTTTTACTTAATCAGTTTTTTAATATTTTATGGAGGAAATGTTATGGCCACAGCTACACGCACGGAAATTGTCGATGTTGATATCAACAAGCTTTATGATGTTATCGTTGATTACGCAAAATACCCTGAATTCGTCGACGGTGTATCAAGCACAAAAGTTTTAAGCCAAGACGAAAAAAGTGCGAAAGTTGAATATTCGGTCAACATGATCAAAAGTTTTAAATACACACTTGCGACAAAACAAACTCGCCCGACAAATGTTTCATGGACCCTAGACTCAGGCGATCTTTTCAAGAAGAATGAAGGTGAGTGGAAACTCAAAGATCTTGGAAACGGAAAAACTGAAGTGACTTATACACTTGAAGTTGATTTTAAAATGTTTGCTCCGAATTCAATTCTATCGGCACTAACATCTAAAAATCTTCCTCTCATGATGGAGTCTTTTTTCAAGAGAGCGAAGTCTAGATAGTAAAGGGGGGATTCCTGTATGTCAGATAAAGAAAATAAAAATTCTCCACTTGATGGCATCATCAAAAAAGTCGTGTCAGTCGGCGTAGGCGCAGCTTTCATGACAGAGGAATCTGTTAAAAAGATATTGGAAGACCTTCCGTTGCCGAAAGAAATTCTCTCAGGTCTCGTGCAAAATGCAAAAGGAGCAAAAGAAGATTTCACCAACGGCATTCGCGAAGAACTAAGAAACTATCTTGCGAAAGTTGATGCTTCTAAAATCGCGATGGATATTCTCGATCGCTACGATGTTGAAGTGGAAGCAAAATTCAAATTCAAAAAGAAAAATGAGTCCAAACAAGATTAAGCAAAATATCAGTGCGCTGAAGACCGAGTGTCGAGGCGCACATCTTGTGGCCGTGACGAAATACTCACCGATAGAAGATGTCATTCTTGCTTATGAAGCAGGCATGCAGGATTTTGGAGAAAACCGCACAGGTGATTTGCTTGAAAAGGCCAATTCATTTGTCCAAAAAAAATTGGATAGAGTTCGCTGGCATTTCATTGGGCATCTTCAAACAAACAAAGTCCGTGAGCTGCTAAAAATTCCCAATCTCTATTCAGTTCATTCTGTTGATTCACTTCGTTTATTAGAAGAACTTTTTAAACGTGAGCAAGAGTTTAAAGGTTCTGAGCTCAAGATCTTTTTCCAGGTAAAAACTTCTGATGAAGCAGAAAAATCGGGATTTGAATCTTGGGAAGAACTCTGCAGTGCCGTTGAACTCATTCAGCAGAAAAAAGAATCGAAGCTCAAACTGCATGGGCTTATGACCATGGGATCTATTCGCACAGAGAACTTCGAGGAGACGGCCAGGAAGTGTTTTCAGGAGCTCAAGCGCATCAAGGGTGCCCTCATTGATAAATATCACCTAAGCGATCTCAAGCTCTCTATGGGAATGAGCCAAGATTATAAGATAGCGCTCGAAGAAGGGGCAGACTACATCCGCGTCGGATCCCTCATATTCAAATAACTTAACAACTCTGCACTCCGTCCATCCCTGTGGATTTTACACTCTCATTGCGAGGAAGCTCCACCTATGCGATATCTACAAATTAGATAGGAGAACTATGGGTTTTCTATAACTAGAATTCCCGAACCTTTGCTATAGTTCCACCAAGAAAATTTTAAACCGGATGAGGATTGTATGACAGTTAGAAAAGTTCCTGAACTAAGTTTACTAAGCTACGTGAACGGTTCACAAAACGATAAAATTAAGTTTGTCGACGACATCTTTTCTGGATTGAAAGATTACGGCTTCATTATTTTAAAAGATCATACGATTGAGCAAAAAAAGATCGATCGTGCTTATGATCTTGTTAAAGAATTTTTTAATCTCCCTCTTGAAACAAAACTTAAATACAAAATGAACAACGGTGGTCAGCGTGGATACACTCCATTTAAAACTGAACACGCAAAAGATAATAAAAATCCAGATCTAAAAGAATTCTGGCATGTGGGACGCGAGCTTGCGGCTTCTTCGCAATACAATGGTGTCTATCCGGAAAACGTATGGCCTTCTGAAGTAGCAGAATTCAAAAAAGCATTCACTGAGCTTTACGATGCCATGGACATGACTTCAGGAATTCTTCTTGAGGCCATCGGAAAAGGTCTAGATGTTCCTTCTTCATACTTTGCCGACATGATTAAAGACGGAAACTCAATCATCAGAACTATTCACTATCCACCAACTAAAGGTGAAGATACAAAAAATTCAATTAGAGCGGCAGCTCACGAAGATATTAACCTCATCACGATGCTTGTTGGAGCAACAGATTCAGGTCTGCAACTGCTTGAGCGTGATGGGACTTGGTTGGATGTTGAAAGCCGTCCAGGTGAAATCGTTGTTGATACAGGGGATATGATGTCGAGAATTACGAACAACGTTCTTCCATCAACTACTCACAGAGTAATCAATCCAAGTGACGATGGATCTGCTCGTTTCTCAATGCCGTTTTTCGTTCACCCACACTCGCAAGCTGAACTCAAATGCATTCCTTCATGTGTTGGTGCTGGAGCAAAACATCCACCAATTACAGCTGGTGAATTCCTTACTCAACGTTTAAGAGAAATTGGTCTTATTAAGTACTAAGCTAAAAACGCAGGCCGATCGTGGCCTTAAGATTAACGATGTTTGTTGTTTGCTCAGTTCCATCTGGAAATTCTTCCGTCGAGCTGAGCGAATCAACTGATCCTTCAAAGACCATCGCCATTCCTTGAGAAAACGGCATCAGATAACCCACACGCACTTCAGGCAATAACTTCACAATACCACTGCTCGTT
>CBIHOP010000225.1:0-5522 GCA_966211385.1 uncultured Bacteriovorax sp. | reverse complement strand
CGAATACTTATTTCGAAAAAATAAATCAAGATCGCTCACCGTCTACATTTGAAATCCTTCAGAAGAATCTCGCCTATAAATTAGTATTCGAAAAAATTTATGATCGCTTCGGTGGCAAAATTCGCTTCCTTGTTTCTGGAGGAGCTCCACTGTCGGCAGATATTATTAAATTTTTACAGAATGCTAATCTCACTATCCTAGAAGGATACGGTCTCACTGAAACAGTGGCCCCATGTATACTTAATCCAGTTGTTCGCCAGGTTCCAGGAGCGATTGGGTTGCCACTGGGTGAAGTGCAGGTGAAGTTCGCTGAAGACGGTGAGATCATGCTTAAAACGCAGGCGCTTTTCTCGCACTATTATAAAAATGAAACTGCAACTCAAGAGGCCTTTCGTGATGGATGGTTTCTCACTGGTGACATTGGTGAGTTGACTGTTGATGGATACGTGAAAATCACTGATCGTAAAAAAGACATCATTATTACGAGTGCAGGTAAAAACGTAGCTCCTCAAAAAATTGAGAATGCACTCAAACTCTCTAAACACATTTCAAATGCCATGGTAGTCGGTGATCGTCGCAAATTCTTAGTTGCCATCATCAGCATCGATCGTGAAGCTTTCATGGATGAGTTGGATTCATTGGGTGTCGGCAGCACTCCAACCTATGAAGACTTGGCCACAAACTCCCACGTCTACGAGATCATTGATGCGGAAATCGCTGAAACCAATAAGGATTTGGCCCAATTCGAGACGATTAAAGGATTTTTTATTGCGCCGAATGATTTCACGGTTGAGAACGGACATATCACTCCTTCCTTAAAGCTGAAGAAGAAAGTGATCCTCAAGACCTATGAAAAAGAAGTCGACGCCCTGTATAAGAAACTTGAGTCATAAGATCAACTTCTAAGGTTCTTTACAAAAATCCCTTTTGGGACTATAACCTAAAGTTCATAAGATTTAAGAGACTTGAGGAGACAATTCCATGGCCAGAATCACGATTGAAGACTGCTTAGAAAAAGTAGAAAACAGATATGAATTGGTCCACCTAGCGACTAAAAGAGTGAAGCAATTAAGAGAAGGTGCAGAGCCTCTTCTTAAATCTAAAAATAAAGAAGTTGTTACAGCTCTAAGAGAAATCGCTGCTGGAAAAATCAAACATGCTCCTATCAGCGAATACGATTCAGACGAATTCTAAAATTCAATTCACATTGATCGCAATAAAGACCGTCCATTTTGGGCGGTTTTTTTTTGCCTTTTCTTGAGATTAATTTCATTTAATTTTTCGCGAAGTGGTCCGACAAGTTTTATGAGTCGCCATAGAAGCGTAAAGAAACGGGGAATTTATTTTTTTGTGGCGATGAAAAAGAGGCCAGTGGAGACTGGCCTCTTCTTGTTTTAAGACTATTTTTTCAAAGCGATCTTCAATACTTCATCAAAATGCGAAACTGGATAAAAGTTCATTCCTTTGCGGTGAAGAAGCGGAACTTCTTTTAAATCCTTCTCATTTTGTTTTGGAAGAATGATGTTCTTTATACCTGCGCGTTTTGCTGCCAGAACTTTTTCTTTAATCCCACCAACTGGAAGTACTTTACCTGTTAAGCTCAACTCTCCAGTCATAGCGATATCAGAGTTAACAGCTTTATTCGTCGCTAAACTGTAAAGAGCAAGGGCCATTGTAATACCTGCGCTTGGACCATCTTTTGGAGTCGCGCCTGCAGGTAAATGTAAGTGAACTTCATGAGCTGCTAAATAATCTTCCGCCTCATGAGCGTGATTTTGAGCAGCAGCAGCTGGTGTACCAACAACACGTGGTCCCTTCTTCACTTTAATCTTCTTTGCATCTTCAGCATCAATTTGGTTTTGAAGAATTTTCTTCACATACGAATAAGCAAGATTTGCTGATTCATTCATGACTCCACCAAGTTGACCTGTGAGTTTAAAGCCTTTCCCTTTAAGCGGAAGAGTTTCAATGAAAAGAATTTCTCCGCCGTATGCTGTCCACGCAAGACCTGTAACAACACCAGGCTTATTTTTCTTCTCTGCAATTTCAGATTGAAATCTTGGACTACCTAAGTACGATTCAAGACTCGCTTCATTCGGAGAGAATTTCATTTTGCGTTTTGGATGAGACACTTTTTCAAGCGCAGCTCTTCTACAAAGTTTAGCAATATGTTGTTCAAGTACACGCACACCTGGTTCACGCGCGTAATCTGCAATAATTTTTTTAATTACGTTAAGTGAAAGAGTAAGATCAGTTTTCGCGAGACCATGTTTTTTCAACTGACGTGGAATAATCCATTTAGTTGTGATGGCCACTTTTTCCTCAAGCGTGTATCCCGACAGCTCAATAACTTCCATACGGTCCAGAAGTGCTTCTGGAATGTCGTTAATATAGTTTGCAGTCGCAATGAAAAGAACCTTCGATAAATCAAATGGGATATCTAGGTAGTTATCAATGAACGTTGAGTTTTGTTCAGGATCAAGCACTTCTAATAATGCTGAAGCAGGATCACCTTGAAAACTTTTTCCAATTTTATCAATCTCATCAAGCATGATAACAGGATTGTTTACTTCAACTCTCTTCAGGGCCTGAATAATCTTACCTGGCATTGCTCCGACATATGTTCTTCTATGTCCTTTGATCTCAGCTTCATCACGCATTCCCCCTAGCGAGAAACGATAGAATGTTCTTCCAAGAGCAGCAGCGATTGATTTACCTAGAGACGTCTTACCAACACCTGGAGGACCAGAAAGACAAAGAATTGTTCCGTCATAACCGGGTTTAAGTTTTCTAACTGCTAAGAATTCAAGAATACGCTCTTTAGGTTTTTCTAATCCATAATGATCGCGTTCCAAAATTTTCTTAGCCGTTTGAATATCAATATCGTCATTTGTAGCTTTCTTCCAAGGTAATTCAATTAACCAAGTTAGATATGTGCGAGCAACGTTATATTCTGGTGAACTGTCTGGAATAAGTTCGAGTCTGTCGAGTTCCTCTTTTGCCGTTTTAAGAACATCTTCAGGCATTCCAACTTTTTCGATTTCATCTTTAATGCGTTTGATATCGCGAGATTTTTCATCTTCTTCCATTCCCAATTCAGAACGGATAACCTTCAACTGCTCTCTTAAGAAGTACTCTCTTTGATACTTGTTAACTTTATCGTTAACTTCATCGCTGATTTTCTTCTGGATATCGGCAACATCTTTTTCGCGTTTTAAATAAACGAGAAGTTTCGCAAAACGCTTCTTCACTACCAGTGTTTCAAGAAAATCTTGAGCTTCTGGAATGTCTAATGAAATGGCAAATGCTACTAAGTCCGCGAGTGAACCAGGAGATGGTGAGTTCAACATCGCCAATTTCATTTCTTCATTAAAATATGGATTGATTTCAGAAAGTTTCTTAACTTGATTGATAACTGATCTTGTATAAGCATCAAGTTCTTCATCAGTTTCGAGAATGTCATCGAATACTTCAATTCGAGTTTTCAAAATTGGTGATTCAGAAAGTATTTCTGAAGCTCTATAACGTTTCATCCCGTGAACGAGAACGTTTACTGATCCATCTGGAAGTTTTAATTTCTTAACGACCTTACAAAGAACACCTACTTTATAGATGTCTCCTGATTTAATTTCTTTTTTATCAAAATCAATTTCTTCCTCAGGAATGATTTCACCTTCATCATTTTTCAATTCATTCTTGACGAGGTTAAGAGCGATATAACCAGTCTTAAGAAGTGATTCATCCAGTTCCGGTGTAAATTTTTCTTCGCTTAAAATGATCGGTGCAATCATTCCCGGAAAAATTGGACTATTCATAATAGGAATAATTACAACAATCTCAGGAAGTTTTGGCATTTCTTCTTTGCCGCTAGTTGGTTTTAACTTTACTTGAAAATCATTTTCTAATTCAGACATATTCTTTTCTCCAAAAAACTAATTTTTTAAATCAATAACGAGACGACCTGGATTCTCTAAAAAGAAAATGTCAGCGATTACTTTTGACTTCAATCGAAGATCGATTGAGATGTGGTTACTTTCGATTGGATAAAAATTTACTTTATCAACGTAACGAGTAGTGGCTACTGCTTTGAACTCCTTTGATAGTGTAGTTTCAAAAAGATCAATATACAGTTTTCGGTCATCTGAATTCATGTGACCATAAATCTTAGGAACTTGATTGCTCGAGAAATCAAAAACTAGTCTTTCGAATCCTTGTTTGGGATTAAAAGATTGTCTTATCGATACCAATGACGAATTAAGTTTCACACCTCCATTGTGGAAAATACCTTTCTCAATGTAGATAGACGTTTTGTTGCTACTTAGTTTTCTAATTCTTTCTTTTAGAAGATCTTGTCCGAAAACTTGTTGTGAAAAAACAAACAGTGTTGATATGAGCAATAAGATAGTTCGATTCATTTTAGGCCCCGCTAATTACACTCTTAAAGTATAATTCAGCTTCGGCCAAGATGCACTATTGAACTTGCTCTCAGTCTGCTAATGATTTTGCTGGAGAGGTTGCACAATAAAAGACTTAATATAAGACCAATAAAAAATCCAGTAGGACCACTACCACTCGATCCATTCGTATCAATTGAACCACAGCCTAAAAATCCATCTTTCTTCTTTTTACCACCTGCACTGCTAGCGTTTGATTGGCCTGTTACTGTGTAGTTCGTAAGTGAGTAAGTATTAACAGCGTCAGGACAGAGACTATTGTCACTGAATTGATCTTGCTTGGAAGATACTTGCGTGTAACCACCACTTCCATCACTTTTCACAATAGTTGCTGTAACCAGATAGAAATTTAAACTGTCTTCAAATTCGGTGTAACTTGGGAAGTAATCATCTTTTGCAAACGGAATCCCCGTTGGAAAAGAATTTGAAGTCATAGTTTCTGGTGTAATGCGGATTTCAAAATCATTGTCTGACAAATCCGCTCGACTAATAGGAATATAAGCATCAGTTTCAATGTTTAACCAACCATCACTTTGCTGACTATACTTAGGATTGATTGTTGTTGTTGATGAATTTCTTTTAACAACAACATTTGCTTTGAACGGAGAAAAGAGCGCCTGATTTGTCACTCTCAGCTTTACGTAAAGATCTCCAGTCGCTGATAAATTGGCAGGATCTTCATTTGATAAATTAAGACGGAAAGTGTCTGTGACAGAACCTAAAAGCAATTCTTGCGAAGTAAAAAATCCAGTGAAGACTCCACCCTTACCCATTGTTGAATAAGACATCAGATCGAAAGTCGCTGGCGAGTTGCCTTTTCCTTGAAAATAATCAACAGGTACATCTAGATTGCAACGAATCGTTAAATTACCAACATTAGTTTCTGCACTTGTTAGTTTTACTATTTGCGGGAATCCTTCTGCAGAAGAACCACATGATCGAAAAAATGAACCGCGATATCTTTGATTAGCTTCGCAAAAATTGAATCTGGCAGTGTTGTACTTTGCTGGTAATCCTACATTAGTTATAGGCTTAATGTAGAAAAGATATTGTTCATCTTTTTTTAGA
>CBIHOP010000224.1:0-5524 GCA_966211385.1 uncultured Bacteriovorax sp. | reverse complement strand
GATAAAATTAAATCACAGTTTAAATCAGAGACATTCTTCGTTGGCGACATGATCACTGAGCCTATCGGCCCGCATCCTCTACCGATGTTTGAAGCGAACTTTCCACTCGCGCTTTTTTCAGAAGTGGTTTTGTGGTTGATGAAAGAAAGAGGCAGCTTCAATGTTCTCGTGCATCCACTCTCGGGAGATGATTATTATGATCATACTCAAGGGGCGATGTGGTTGGGGGAGCAGGTGAAATTAGATTATTCAAAGTTCAGATAATTTTTTATTGTTCCCCAAAAACAAACTCATATCCCTCACCTTCACTTCTTGCAGATGAGATAGTTTATTCAATTCCCCAAGCAACGTTTTTCGAATCTCACCTGTCTCTTTGTTAAAGTAATTGAGATAAGCCAATTTTTTATCATCATCCAAACTTGAATAATAGATATCACCATTCGCCATCACCGTTCCACCGCCACAGCAATAACTAAAAAACTTTTCATTCTCTTTGGAACCAACTTCACGAAGAAGATCCATTTGAGGATAACGGTAAATCTGAACCGCTGATTGCATAGGAGCTCTTACAAAGCTGTTCAGAATGTAGTTGGCGTTGTTGTTATAGACAAATAGGTCACCGTTAGGAAGAAAGTGAATGTCGTGGGTGAACGCTGATGGGGCCGGTATGATTCGTACAATGTTTTTAAGATCGCTGCTTACAACAAGAAAAATTCCCCGGTAAGCTAAATTGATAATCAAATCATCAGCTTTCAGACCTTGATGTTTTGCTCCACCCTCACCTAATTCGTAAATGGAGTTAGCGTGAAATGGCTCGAAGTCCGCTCCATAGAGATTTTTTTCTTGCGGCTCGAGTTTTCTTAAATAGAAATCTTTTTTAGTGATGGCGAGACGAGCGAGAGCGGAAAGATTATAGGTCGAGAAGCTGTCGACATTTTTTTGTAACTGATCAATGGCCGCTTCCAATTCTTGCAATCGATTGTAGACGTTAAATTCTCCAACAGTTTCACCTTTTTCGTTTATTCGCAAAAAGCTGTCAAAGCGAACAATCTTTCCTTGAAAGTTTTTATTTTCGGATTGCATGACGAGGTAATCGCCATTTGTAGTCTTATTTATTTGGTGAGTGGCCATGAGCTTTTTCTCCCAAATTAGCTCATAGTCTTTTGAGTAAAATCGGAGCGCTTTTTTAGAAGCCGCTGATACAAATGAGCCATCATCATTCAAATGGCAAAATCCTCCCGTATTAATGACGGTTTTCAACAATTCACCTTTTAAATTGTAGATTCGACATGAAGCTACAATGTGCAATTGCTCAGGATTTTTTTTCACACCATGCGAACACGAAGCGATTAATAGAAGAAAACATAAGAATAATTTTTTCATGAGTTTATGATATCATTTTGTTTAGAAAAATCACGGATGGTTTAAGATTAAATTGAAATACATATTCCTATTAATTCTCGCATCAGCATGCGCTCACACAGAACCTGGAAGTGAATATCCTAAAACCATTCAGCTTAACCAGAACGTTAAACTTACGATCACAAAAAAATCTTTTGCGGATGAAAAAAAAGCACAGTCAGTTTTTTTAAGCAACAGGCTCGTTCAGCAATCATTCTATCAAAAAGCGGCCAATCCCTATTATGCCAATGAGAGCGAGAGTTGTATTGATCGTTTAGAACTTAACGCTCCAATTGAGCAGCTTGATTCCGATCGCCAGACTTACTCTCTTGTTGTCACACTTGATAAGAATGAAAATCTCGTTGATTGCTCAGAGATAATCTTCTGGGCAAGGAAAGATTTAGTTTTATCTAAAAACGACATTCTTGAATATGTGTTCGTTTCCAAAAATAGAGATGATATTCAATCGCTTAGTTTTAAAAGTTTTAAATAAAAAGCCCCACTCTATGGCGGGGCTTTTCATATTATCTTTTGTTGCTGTTCAACAAGAAAAGTGTGTTGGAACCTAGAAAGCGTAACCTTGAACTTCAGCTGTTTCTTTAATTTCGTCTGCGCTTAACACTCTTACTGGCTCGTAGTTTTCAGTTTGCTCAGAAGCGATTTGTCTTTCTTCTACTGCTTCGTTTGCTGCTTCAGCTGCTACTCTTTGCTCTTCTTCTTGGAAGTAAGCATCTTGACCTTGCTCTAGAGCTTTTTCTTCAAGTTGATCAAGTTGCTCTTTTGTTACGAAGTTAAGCATTGCACCTGCAAGTGGACCAGTTACGAAACTTACTCTGTATCCATCTTTTCCGTTGTTGAAAACAACACCAGAAACTTCTTCACCATCTACGTCTGCTTTAAAGCTTCCACCATCAAGAAGGTCAGCAGTTGCGATTTCGATGTTTTGTTCTTCACCGTTAGCGTTTGTTAAAGATACTGAAAGACCGCTAAGTGAATTCTTATTAAGAGTCATTGAACCTGAAACATCTGAACCAGTAAGAAGTTTAGGTGACTTCGCTTGGTTAAGAGCACGCTCAAGAACTAGTTCAACTTCTTCACTTACTACTACTTCTTCTTTCTTTTCAACGATCATTTTCGCTTCAAGAATTTCGTAACCGTTACCCATTTTTTTGAAAAGAGCGATTGTTCCAAATTCTGAAAGAAGAGAAATCTTATAAGTAAGGTCTTTATCGCTATCAACTTTAACTTCACTTGTACCAACAAGTTCCATTTTAACTACAAGAGATTTTTTGTTGTCTTCTGGGTTAGCAAATTTATCGTAAGTAACAACTGAATCAGATCCTACGATTCTTTGGATTTCCCACTTACCATTAATCTTAGCGATGTTTTCAGCGTTTACTGGAAGGTAAACCAACGCTACTTTTTGTTGTTCTTCAGAAGCTAGGTTTCTTTCTGCTGGAACCATTTCTTCTTCAAACGACTCAACTCTAGTTACGGTACGAGCATTAAAATCTTTAATAGTTCCGGCCAATACAATCGATCCTAAGCTTAGGAGTGAGATGATGGCTTTCTTAGATGTTAATACGTTCATAACTTGCCCCTGACTTTGTTTAAGCTTTATAGAGCAAGGGTCATGCCACACGGCAACATTATGGTCGGGTAAAAAAGAGAGCCTAAAGTGCTGGATTTACTGAGTGGAGTTAAGGAAGTGAGTGAAAAGCTGAGGGCCGGGTGCTTAGGTTTTGATCGCCCTGTCTATAATATTTACATTATCGGCAGGGCGGGCTTGTTCAATAAAAAGGCAGAAAACTACTTTTTCGGAGGGTTTTGATCCCAGTCAGTGTGGGCCGCGCGGAAGCGTTTCATAGCAATAACCACTAGGTCCGCTATCGGAGTACCTGTGTTTTTGCTCATTCTTTCGAATGCTTCAACAACGTCTTTTTCAACTTTTACGTTAAGTTCTTTAAGTTCAGTTTGGTTTTGTGGTTGATTTTTCATGGGGTCTCCAGGAGATAACAATCGATAATATTCGAGGATTTTATAAGAAAATCTTAGTTTTGAAACACCTTTATTGCTCTTTTTTTACGAAGGGAAACGAGCGCATTAGTCACTTCAAAATCCATCAGTTTGCTGAATTTATAAATATCTGAGACTTTGCAATATTCGCTGATGACCGAGAGCACGTCGAATTCTTCAGGCGTCATCACATCTTTTGAGACGATGACTTCCGGGTCAATGACGAGCTTGAGATTAGGTGCGGGTTTTAATTTTTTTGCAACAAGATACTGCTGGTAAAGTTTTTGAGCTTCACCTTTTAATTCTTCGAATGGCACTTTAAGTGTGATGTTCTCAGGATTGATTACTTCAGGTTCAACGATAAAACGATAATCTTCAGAAGAATCAACATCTGCAAAGATCATATTGAAGAGAGCTTTTTTACCTTTAAGTTCTTTAATTTGCGCGCCAACAATCATTCCGTCTTGTTGATAGATCACGCCTAAGAATTGGCCGTTCTCACGGGAAAGTACATTTACTTTGCCCGTGAAACCAAATGAAGATTGTTCTTTAAGAACGTCGATCAAGTTCGCCATAGAGAAAGTGTGCTACAAGCTATGAAAAAAGTCTTTTAAAAAAACCTTTCGATGCTTCTTCACCTTTTGGTGAATCTTCAAAACAATGATTAATATTTTTTGCAAGATTCATGTAGGCGTTCCACACTGGACGGCCTTCATATTTTTTCTCATTCATGTAAGGCTTACCATGGTCAGATCCTTCACGCAGGGCCATTTCCATTGGGATTTCAGAGAGAAGATTTACTTGAAGTTCCTCTGCTGCTCTCTTCACTCCACCTTCGCCAAAGATGTAGTATTTTTTTGTTGGAGCATCGTCTGGTACGAAGTAGCTCATGTTCTCTACCATTCCTAAAACTGGAATTTTAACTTGGTTGAACATGTGCAGACCTTTTTTCGAATCGAGAACTGCAACTTCCTGTGGAGTTGAAACAACAACAGCACCATCAACTTCAGTTGCTTGTACCATAGATAACTGCATATCACCTGTTCCTGGTGGAAGATCGATAATGAGATAATCTAATTCCGGCCAAGCAACATCAAAAAGAAATTGATTGAGAACGCCACCTAACATCGGCCCTCTCCAAATGACTGGATCTTTTTCATTGATAAAAAGACCGAAGCTGATGAATGGAATCCCCATCGCATCGACAGGCATGATTTTCTTTTCAGGTGTAGCACCTGGCTTAGTTCCACGTTGATTGAGAAGCATTGGCATAGAAGGTCCATAAATATCGGCATCTAACAATCCAACTTTTTTTCCCATGTTTTTTAAAGCGAAGGCCAGGTTAACTGAAACAGTTGACTTCCCTACTCCACCTTTACAAGAAGAAACAGCGATAACTTTTTTAACGTTCGCTACTCGTTTCTTGTTTGCCCCTACGGGACCGTGGCCAGTTTTAATTTGAGCAGACTCAGCAGGTTTTGATTCCGCTTTTTGCGTAAATGTTTTTCCTGCAAACACATCCTGAGAATTCTCAGAGATTGTGAGAACTGTGATTTGATCTGGTTTGTATAAATCTTTGAAGTGATTAACAATTTGAGTTTCGATTCCCTTCTTCTGTTCAGGTGAAATTCCATCTCTTTTGTATTTAAACAACAGTTCGTTTTGCTCAGCTTTGATTTCAACGATTCTGTTTTCTTCTTTTAACGTGCGACCAGTGTTTGGATTCACTAAAAGTTCGAGAGTTTTCTGTATATTTTCAGAGTTCATTTTGGCTCCTGGAGGGTTTCATTTTTTCAGGCTTGAGGATACCTCAGCGGATGCCGAATGTTTAGTGCTTTTGGAAGCCTGAGTTCTTTTATCGGCTACAAACTTTAGCAGTAGAAAATGATAGAATCTAACGCCCGAATAACATAAAATAAAAGGACTTCCGACATGGATGTCGGTCCCAGGGGAAAACGTGTCTTACAGCCGAAAAATATACCTGATCAATCCTAAATTTCAGATTCAGATGAGCCTCTATGTCTGTGCCGTTGTATTTGCAACGAGCTTGATTTACGTGTTCACTGTCTATCAACTACTTGATGCTATCATTGTTGATTTTTCAATT
>CBIHOP010000223.1:0-5525 GCA_966211385.1 uncultured Bacteriovorax sp. | reverse complement strand
GTTGGCCTTCATTTTATGACGTCATTAAATCAAACGAAGGCCAGGTAAAATGAATTGAAGATAAGTCCCACGGAATGAATCGGATTGAAGTGAGATGCCGGGCCTGTGACTCCCATTTGGGGCATGTTTTTAATGACGGACCTCCGCCTACAGGGCTCAGGTATTGTATTAATTCCATAGCGTTAAAGCACTCAACTCCATAATTTCTCAAGAAAATAGCCACATTTTCAAACAAACGTTTTATTTTTTCAAACACATGGATTAGTATGTCAAAAAAGCAGTTTGATAGCACAAATCCGGAGCAAACGTGGCCGATAAAGATAAAGCTGACAAGTGCTTCTTCTTCGGAAGAAAGGCACCCCCACCTGAAAAAACCAAAGACCTCATTTTAGAGGCGGCCAAAAAACATTTCTGTGAGAAAGGTTATGATGGTGCTTCTGTTCGCGACATTTGTTGCGAAGTAGGCGCCAACGTTTCTGCCATTAAATACCATTTTGGTGGAAAAGAAGGTCTCTATCGCGAATGTTTCATCAAATTTGGTGAAGAGAGGCTTTCGATCGCAACAAGAGTTCTCTCATCAGCAGAATCAGTTGAAGATTTAAAAGTTCGTTTAAAACTTTTTGCCCAAGAATTTATTAATTTGGGATTGGCCGATCTCTCATCGACAAAACTTATCTGTTCAGAGATTGAAAGTTTAAATCCTATGATTGCTGATATTTTTCAGAACACTTTTTTAGAAGTGTACCGCACACTTGTAAAACTCCTGACGACATCTCAAGAAAAAGGTTACATCAGAAAAGATATAGACCCACTATTGGCCGGGAGCTTTTTCTTTAATTCCATTACCCAGAATTTAAGAATTGATCACGTCGCCGAAAAATTTTTCTCAAAAACATTGAAAGATGAAAATTATAAAAACGAATTTATTAATAATCTCATTACCGTTTTATTCGACGGTATAAAAACTCAGGAGCTCTAATTATGCGACCCGCTCATCAAGCGTTGTTAGCTGTGGTTCTGTCCCCTATGCTCATTCCTTCAGTAGGTTTGAGTGCGCAACTCTCATTACAAGATTACTTAAAGCAAGTAGAAGAAAAACACCAAGGTGTGACTGCTGGTAAAATGGTTGTTGAAGCGACAGAAGAAAGAAAAGATGAATCGAAATTGGTTTTTCGTCCAAGTGTCTTTGCTCAAGGGCAAATGCTTATCGATAAAAAACCAGTATCAAATGTGAGTACTCAAGGTGACAAAACAAATAATGAATTTGTTACTGCGGGAATCATGCAACAGTTCGATTTCGGTCTTAAAGGTCAGTTAAGCTATAACCTTTCTCACACTGAAATCCACAATGCTTCTCCCAACATGGTACCGAATCCTGATTTTAACGAAGGGATTGCCCGCCTTGAATTAAGTCAATCTCTATGGAGAAACTTAGGCGGTGGTGAGAGTAAAGCACAAGCTGCTCTTATTGAATCACAGGCGAAAGCTTCTAAATTTGGTGAAAGTTTTAAGATCAAATCAATTCTCGCTAACGCTGAATCAGTTTATTGGTCACTTTCTCAAATGAAAAAACTTGTTAAAGTTCAGACAGACAACTTAAACCGTGCTCAACTTCTCGTTTCATGGAATCAAAGACGCAGCAACACAGGTCTTGGCGATCGCTCTGATACATTACAAGCACAGGCCAATTTGAAATTAAGAGAATTCGAACTTAAGAGAACTCTTCAAGATCAAATCACATTACAGAGAACATTTAATTCACTTCGTGGCGAAAACACTGAGGTCATGAATGATACTCTTGATGTTGTAGAAGCAAAATCATTACTGTCACTCACTCCTCCTGCAAAAACAGAAATGAGAGATGATGTTAAAGCGGCCCTTGAACAGCAAAAGCTTGCCATTGCCAATTCAACACTGGCCATGGAACGTAACAAGCCAACTTTCGAAGTTTATGGATCACATGCTTTAAACGGAAGAGATCGCGATCGTGGTGAAGCTATCGGCAACTCACTTACAAACGATCAGCCAACAACGGCGATTGGTATTCGTTTCAGTGCTCCACTAGATTTCTCTACAACAAGTGCAGCTATCAGCAGTTACAAAAAAGAACAAATCGCTGCTGACATGAACTACCAACGTAAAGTTTTCGATCAGGACCGTGAATGGAATGATTTACTAACGAAGTTTGAAGATGCAAAAACTAAACTTACTTTGGTTGAACAAATTGCTGAAGCTCAGAAATCAAAATCAGTTTATGAAAATAATCGTTTAAACAATGGTCGTACAACAACGTTCCAGGTTTTAAACTTCGAAAACGATTATGCAACTTCAGAAGCACTTCGTATTCAAACAGAAACAGATCTACTTAATATTTATTCGCAAATGAAAATCTTTAACGCCGGAGGCGTACAATGAATTTGGCAAACCTCTCAATTAAGAGGCCAGTCTTTATCACATGTGTGGTGACCGTTATTCTGGTTATCGGCTGGCTCTCACTAAAAAAACTTCCTGTAGATTTGTTTCCAAACGTTACATTTCCTATTGTAACGGTAACGACAGCTTATCCAGGTGCTGGTCCTGAAGAAGTAGAAACACTTGTTTCTAAAATTTATGAAGAGGAACTTTCAAACGTTCCTGGTCTTAAAAAACTTTCTTCAAACAATCTTGAAAACGTTTCAGTAATCATTGCTGAATTCGATTTAAAGATGGATATCAAATACGCGGAACAACAAGTTCGCGATAAAGTAGCTTCTGCAAGAAAGAAACTTCCAGACGATATTGAAGAACCAGTTATCCGTAAAATCGACCCGGCCGATCAGCCGATCGTAACACTAGCTGTTCAATCAGATCTTCCAGATGGAGAACTCTTCCAGTTGGTTGATAAAAAAATTAAGCCGTTTATCGAGCAGGTAAACCAGGTAGGACTTGTTGAGATCGTCGGTGGGCGTAAACGCGAGATTAAAGTTGAACTTGACCGTCAAAAGTTAAAGCAACGTGAAATTTCTGCAAGCCAGGTTGCAAACCGTCTGCAAATTTCAGGACAGAACATTCCTGCAGGTAAAATCTCATCAAACACGAGCGACACTGTTTTCAGAACTCTTGGTGAATATAAAACGATCAACGAAATCGAAAAAACAATTGTTAACTTCGTTGGTAACGATATTCCAGTAACTGTTAAAGATGTTGGTAATGTTGTTGACTCATTAGAGGAACGTAAAACTTATGGTTACTACAATGGTAAACAAGCCGTTCTTCTTAACGTTTATAAGCAGTCTGGTTCTAATACAATCGGCGTTGCTGAAGCCATTAAAAAACAAGTTGTGAAAGTAAACGAAACACTCGGTGGAGGAGAACAAAAATTCACTTTGCAAGTTGTACGTGATGGTTCACTACCAATTAAAGCAAACGTTGATGACGTTTATGAAACAATCATCATTGGTATCATCCTTACGATTTTTGTTGTTTACTTCTTCCTGGGATCTGCTCGTTCAACAATCATTACAGGACTTGCACTTCCAAACTCACTTCTTGGAGCTTTCATTCTCCTTGCAGTAGCTGGCTTTACAGTTAACATCATGACTCTTCTGGCACTTTCACTCGCGGTTGGTCTTCTCATCGACGATGCGATCGTAGTTCGTGAAAACATTTTCCGTCACATTGAGATGGGAGCCTCTCCTATTCAAGCTGCACTAGAAGGGACTAAAGAAGTTACAATGGCGGTTGTTGCGACAACGTTTACAGTTATCGCCGTATTCCTCCCAATTGCATTCCTTCAAGGGGTTGTTGGTCAGTTCTTTAAAGAATTCGGTTTAACAATCTGTTTTGCACTTCTTATTTCTCTCTTCGATGCTCTTACAATGGCCCCAATGTTATCAGCTTATTTCGCTGGTAAGCACGAAGACCACAGCGTGAAAAAAGAAAAGCATGGCTTCTACGATCACACGTTCGGTGCAATGCTTGCGCAGTTTAACCGTTTCCAGGATTGGTTAGAAAACATTTATGTTGGCGTGTTGAAATTCACGATGAAACGTCCATGGGTCATCATTCTTTCTTCACTCATTATTTTCTTTGCCAGCTTCGCTGCTTTAAAAATGGTTCCAAAAACATTTTTACCTCCTCAAGATGCGGGTGAATTCTCTGTAGGTCTTGACTTGAAGCCAGGTACATCTCTTGATGGTATGAACAAACTTGGTATGGAAGTTGATCAGCTCATTCGCAAGAACAAAGAAGTTGAGTACACGGTTCTTAATGTTGGTGATAAAAACGGCCAGCCATAAAAGGCCAACATCTTCGTTAAGCTTGTTCCTTCGAAACAACGTAAAGGAATTAACACTTCTCAATTTAAAGAAACGCTTCGTGGTCAGTTAAAACCATACGCTTATGCAAACCCTGCGGTTAAAGACGTAGATGCTGTTGGTGGTGGACAACGTCCATTTAACGTCAACATCATTGGTGAAAACATGGAAGAGATTGAAAAATACTCTGGCATGCTTCTCGCTAAACTTAAAAATCACCCGGCCCTAAAAGACGTTGATACTTCTTCTCGTCCTGGTAAACCGGAATTCCAGGTTGTTCCAGATCGTAATAAAGCTGAGGCCCTTGGTGTTTCAACAACACTTATGGGTACTGAACTTCGTACGATGATTGAAGGTTCTACTCCTGCTGTCTTCCGTGAAAAAGGCGAAGAGTACGACATCCGCGTTCGTCTTCAGGAAAATCAACGTAACTTGAAAGCGGCTTATAGTGATACATTTGTTCCAAACATCAACAACTCACTTGTAAAACTAAGTGCTGTTGCCTCTCCAGTTGAAACGCAAGGTCCTTCGACAATCAACCGTCAGGATCGCGGTCGTTATATTCAGATTTCTGCTGACGTTGCTCCAGATGGTCCAGGTATGGGTGGTGCGATGGCAGATATTAAACGCATCCTTGAAGAAGAAATTAAAATTCCTCAATCGGTTCGTTATCAATTCGTAGGACAAGCGGAGAACTTCGCTGAACTAGCAAGCAGTATCGTGATCGCTGGTTTCTTGGGGATCATGTTCATTTACTTCGTTCTCGCTTCTCTTTACGAGTCGTTTGTTACTCCATTTACGATCATGCTCGTTCTACCACTCGCTATGTGTGGAGCGTTCTACGCTCTTGCTATGGCCGGTTCTTCACTCGATCTCTTCTCGATGATCGGATGTGTAATGCTCCTTGGTGTTGCGACAAAAAACTCTATCCTTCTTGTGGACTATGCTAATCAACAAGTTCATGAAAAAGGTATGTCGTTGAATGATGCAATGATTGCGGCGGGTAAATCGAGACTTCGTCCGATCCTTATGACATCTTTCGCTCTTATTGCCGGGATGGTTCCACTAGCAATCGGATTAAACGAAGCTTCTAAGCAAAGAACGTCAATGGGTATCGCCGTTATTGGTGGACTCGTTTCTTCAACGCTTCTTAATCTCGTTGTTATTCCGGCGGCCTACTCATACATCGAACGATTCCGTATGTGGTCAGGTGGTATCCTTAAGAGATTA
>CBIHOP010000222.1:0-5541 GCA_966211385.1 uncultured Bacteriovorax sp. | reverse complement strand
TTCGTGATGATAAGAGGTGGAGCGAGGATGATTCTATTAGCATGGGCCACAAGATAGAGACCTTTTTTATTAAACTTTTTCCACTCAACTGGATGATTGATATCAACGGCAGCGAGCATTCCTTTTACACGAATGCCTTTAACCACAGAAAATTTTTTCAATGATTCAAGATGAGCTGCAAATTCTTTTTCAACAGTTGAAAGGTTATTTAAAAATTGTTGATCGTGAACAATATCGAGAACGCCCTTCATGGCCGCTACACCGAGTGGATGTGCATAATTCGTTAGCCCACAAACAAGAACATTTTCTTCATAATGTTCAGCAATTTTTTTATTCGTCCAAAGCGCACCGAAAGGAATCATCCCGCCAGTAATTCCTTTTGCGAGACAAACCATATCTGGAGTCACGTTGTAGTGCATGTAACCGAATGGTTTTCCCGTGCGATGAAAACCACATACAACTTCATCCATAATAAGCAGAATGTTGAATTCTTTACAGAGACCACTTATTCCGTCCCACCAAGCTTGATCGCCGTAAAAGACGCCGTTGCCACCAGTGATGGTCTCAATAATAAAGGCCGCGATGTTTTGTGGACCGGCCTTTAGAATAATATCCCTAGTTTTGGCGATAGCATTTTCTTCTGTTGGTTCTGGAAAACGAAGGACCCAATTTTCTGGAGTCATATGGGCCGGATTTCTCCAGTCACCCGTTGCACCTAGCGCACCTAAAGTAGCTCCGTGATAAGAATTCGAGCGTGCAAGAATCATTTTCTTTTTAGTGAAGTCGCGAGCGATCTTCAAAGCATTTTCTACTGTCTCAGCTCCACCCGTTGTATAGAAAATTTTCCCATCTTCTTTTTGCATGTAAGAGAGAAGCTTCTTTGTTGATTCATTTTTTCCAGGATAAATTCCCTTTGGTGAACTCATTGGAATTGAATCGAGCTGATCTTTAATGGCCTTGATGATCGTTGGATGATTGTGACCGAAGTGGGCCTGATAGCTAATTGAAGTCATATCAAAGAGAGTATGACCCTCTTCTGTTTTAATTTTTACACCATCAACTGCTGCGATTTTGAAAGTCGTGGCATTATGCTGTTTGCTCCACGACACATAATAAGGCAATTCACTCATATAGTTCCCCTTATTTTACGCGTTTGAAATGAGATCCATCCGTGACGAATTCATATTCGCGATAGTCTTGATCGTGGGCCGGGCATCCACGCCAGAAAATATGTCGACCAGCGAGTAGATCACTGACTCCACCACCGCAAGTAAACGATGGATCTTGAACACCTGTTTCATAGTGAGAGCAAATTGATTTAGGATATTCATCATGATCAGTGAGAAGATTTTTAAAATCTTCCAGGTCACGAACTTTGTATGTTTTTTTAGAAAGAAGTTCCCAACGATTAAATGTTGTTGAACTCATCGACGTTTTATCTTCGAGTTTTTGAATTTCTGAACCTAGGCAATGATTGGTGTGGAAAATGCCACCAACCTGGCCTTTTAAAAGAGCGCCGACTTTTTCAGAAACAGATGGAGTGATTTCGAGATGCTCTCCACCTTCAGGCGAACTGATTAGGTAATTATGGCCGGAAGTCACTGGTGCATGCATAAGTGTTGCTCGCATATCACCTAGAGTTTTTTGTTCCAGTACGCGACGGACTAACAATGGCCAGATAAGACCAGTCTTAGCATTCGCTGTATTGATATTATTCACTCCAATAAGTGTATTGTTTGTTGTTACTCCCATGAGTCCAACACAACCAACTAACGTGAGTACAAGTTGTTCACTATGATTGACGGTTTCTGGAACGTGAATGAGGCACATATAGTTCTTTGCAGATCGATGCATGTCCCATGTCTGACCAGCTAGAACTTGATCTGGTGTTTGAATGTGAACACTTGAACATCCTTCCTCTGAAAGAATAATGTCTCGAAAATCAGTATAGTTATTCAAGATAACAATATCTGTAAGTGAAAGGCCTGCTCCTTGAGCGATTCCTTCAATTTCTGATGCAATATCAGGAGCGAATTTTTTTGAATGCTCAAATTGTTCCAATGCAAGCTCGTCAAGCTTTCTGGCGAGCGCTGGATTTTTGGCGAGCATGAGGGTTTTACGAATTTCAAAAAGCTCTTTGATTGCTACTTTATACGTTTCACCATGTTCAAGTCCCCATTGAAGTGGAGATTTTCCTTTGGCATATGTAATGAGAGGGAACATACAGTTAGTGCTCATGCGTTTAAGTACTCCTTCATAGCATCGTAGCTTGGACAAACGAGGTAGTGATTGCCTTTATGAACAAACATTTTTGCCATTGAGTTTGGAATAGATCCCTTGAAGAAGCCAAATCCGTTTTCAATTTTTATGCAATCAATTTCAAATCGAGATAGGTCATCAACCAATTTTTGGTGAAAGGCCTTCGCCGTTTTCATATAGTCTTCCTGGTTTTTCATCACGTTTTTAAACGCATGATAGTAGCTCAAGAAGTGGTACTCATCTCCATCCCATGTACTGATCATCATGAGTGGTTGTTCTAAAAAGTATTTATCAGAAGCGTAGGCGATACCTGATTGTCCTGAGAAATAAACCATTCCAGCATCAGGGGCAATTTCTTCGAAACTTCCGGCCATGAATGCTTTAGAAGAATAGCGGAACATTTGTCCGGCCGTTTCGTTGTAAATGAGGGCAACACCGTTTTGCTCGCAAAGTTTCTTTAATCCTCTTAAAAATTCATAAGGAACTTTTTCCATCGTCTTTTGAAGAAGGGGTTCGATCCAGACTGCTAAATGTTCTTTCTTTTTAAGTTCTGTCTCAACAGATTTTAGAACAGTTTCGTAATTATTTTCAGTTGGATTTTCCAAACGAGTAACCTGAAAATAAGGATCTGTTTCAATGCTTAAAGAACGAGCGAGCATAGAACCATTTCCGAAGTAATGGTTTTTGAAAGTAAGCATTTTGTTAATATGTTTATCTTTAATTTCTTGCGGACTCTTAACCCAAATTGTCTTTGCTAATTTATCAACACACTCAGACTGTCCAGAAGTGGTGTATCCATGACGAAGGTGAGCAGGTAAGACGGAAAGAAAATCTTTCACGCCAGCAAGGAAAGGAACACTTACAAAATTTGAAAGACAAACTTTGTTGATGAGATATGGCAGTTGTTGGTCAATGTAATTGTGATCAAGGCTTTGCAGTGAAAGAGGTACTGTTGTCCCATGACCTAAATGGATTGTTGGTTTCTTCCAGTCAGCTCTAGCAGTGTAATAGAAAACATCACGGTAGTTTTCGAAATCCGGATAATCTTCACTGATGTAATTTTGCTCAATAGCTCCTAGTGAAAGGTTGATGTTGATCATCGCTCCTGCCAAACGATCGCGGTTTCTTCCTTGAATGCGTTTAGTTCCTTTTACAGAGGCCATGATTGAAAGAGCATATTTTAAATTTCTTCCAATGCCCGTGCCTTGTAGCGTAGGATGAATCGTTACATCCAGCATGTAGAGCGAGTCGCTGTCGTTATAATGAGGATCGTTGCGAACTCCGCGCTCTAATGGATAGAGTTTTAGAGGACCAGCAAAGGCAATTCCCACTAATTTTTTATCATTATTAATCAATCCGTAGCACAGTGAGTTTTTATCAAGAACAGTGTGCTCGAATTTTTCGATGTCTGTTTGGCGAGCAGGCTCGTAGACTTCACGCTGAAGATTGATGATGTCCTGACGGAATTCTAGAAAGTTTCCAGCATTAATTTCGATCAATTCAACTTCTGCACCTGTTGTAATGAGAGCATTGATACGCTCTTTTACCTTTTTAGGATCAACTTTTTTCCCTTGGGCGCGATCCAGTTTAGTTTGAATGAGAAGTTGGTGCCAGTCATAATGTTCTGATGGAGAGTTCGCTTCTGTTTCAACAAACTTTGGAAGCTCTGACGTTTCATTCAAAAAAAGTTCGCGGCAAATAGCATCCAGACGGTCAAAAAGGAAATCTAAATCTTTTGATCCGTAGGCCGTATTTAATCTGAAACGTAATGTCTGCGATCCAGCTGGGTAGTAGAGGAGTCCATGTTTAAAACGAAGATCTACAAATTTATTTAAAAATGATGGATCGATAACATCAAAAGCGAAGGCAAGACCATTTGTACGTGGACGACGAACAAACTGTGAATGCTTTTTTAATAAATCATTCAGGCGAGGAATGACTTGCTTTTCAAGCTCATGAATTTTGCTTTGACATTGATCAAGGCTGATAGCATGCGCGTAACCACGGAAGGCCGACGCTACTGAAAGTTCTTCACCCTTAAAAATATTTTTTGTTTCAGAGTGCGAAAGAACAATTCCGAGCTGTGCTTTTTTAGCACAAACAACATAGTCCGGATTTAATTGTTCGCCATTGAGTCCTTTCATATTCAACTGGCGATGCCAGAAGAATTCTCTTCCTAAATGGAAGCCTGTTTGAACTTCATCATGAATCACGGGAACTTTGAACGTACGGGCCATCATAAGAAGGGCAGTGTGAAAACGATCAGAAGAGTAGCAATCGCCACCTTCACATTGCATAGGCTCGACTAGAATGGCGAAAATCTTTTTCGATAAAAGTTGAGAGCGAACACTTAGGAGTGAATCAACTTCTTTTTTTACCATTGGATCATTCGACCATTCAGATGGAATGACAAAATCTTTAAGCGCAGCTTCGTTCCACGTTTCACGCCATTTTGAAGGAAATGAAACATTGATATTGCTGTCTTCCAGCTCTGGATATTTTACATATTCAGCGAGATAGTTTTTCCATTCAAAAGGTTCGCGCTTGCTTTTATTCCAAGTCGCCGCCAATGTGACCATCATACGCCCGTGAAAAGATCCTTCGAACGCTAAAACTTTATTCGCTTCAGGATTGATACGTTTTCTATAGCAGTAGCCTAGTGCTGTTTCATTGGCCTCTGCTCCCGAATGCACGAACGTCATGTAAGTTTTTTTCCATCCTAATTTTCTTTTGAAGAAATTCATGAAGGCCAAACGCATGTCTTTAAATTCTTTAGTAGAAGAATCGTTCGTCCAGCTCTCTAAAAATTCAGATGTTCCAAAAAAGATAGAAGAGTTAAATCCATGTCCCAATGTTGCAATTTGCGAAGCCGCATCTTGCAGGTAGTGAGTGCTTCCATCATCAGCTTCAATTCCCATATAAGGGCCGACCGAATCTTTCAATTTAGTCAGGTACGTTTTTTTCTCAGCAGGAATCATTTTGTTTTCATAATATTTTTTGAGAACAACATTCCCGTGATCAGAATCGAGTGCATTGATAAGTGGTAGTTTCATAGATGTTCGTTCTTTCATTTTTATCTCTACTTTTTTTAAAGAATATGTTTACTGATGATCGCCTTTAGATAATCGATGTAGGCGTGCCCGTTGTTCTCCATCATTTTTGGGAACATCGAAATAGGTGTCGAACCTGGGAAAGTATTTATCTCGTTGAGATAAATATCGCCTTCATCAGTTAAAAAGAAATCAATGCGTGAAAGATGGCGAAGCTTTAATGCCTTGAACG
>CBIHOP010000221.1:0-5550 GCA_966211385.1 uncultured Bacteriovorax sp. | reverse complement strand
TTAACACCCCATTCTATCACCCAAGAACAAACAGTTCAAGACATTAACATTCTCAAAAAAGCAACGCTAGAAGGAATTGCTTTATTCACATCCAATGTACTTGAACCATTTTTAACAACCGCAAGCCCACTTGCTCAAAAATCTAAATCGCAGATAAAACATAAAGGAGATGTTATGGACGAAGTCAAAAAAATGGAAAGCAGATGGATGCAGGAAGAACGCTGGCACGGAATCAAAAGAGATTACTCTCCGGCAGAAGTTTTAAAATTACGAGGATCATATAAAATCGAACATTCCATCGCTCGTTTGGGCGCAGAGAATTTATGGAAACTTTTAAAAGAAGAACCATTCATTAATGCTCTTGGTGCCATGACAGGCAATCAAGCCGTTCAACAAGTAAGAGCTGGACTAAAGGCCATCTACCTCTCCGGCTGGCAAGTGGCAGCTGATGCTAACTTAGCTGGGGAAATGTATCCAGATCAAAGTTTGTATCCTTCAGACAGTGTTCCGAATGTTGTAAAAAAAATAAACCAAGCATTGATTCGTGCAGATCAAGTCGAAAGTGCCGAAGGGCATATCACTCGCGAATGGCTCGCTCCTATTGTTGCTGACGCTGAAGCTGGGTTTGGAGGTGTATTGAATGCCTACGAACTTATGAAACAAATGATTGCTGCTGGTGCGGCCGGTGTTCATTTTGAAGACCAGCTTGCCAGTGAAAAAAAATGCGGACATCTTGGTGGAAAAGTTTTAGTGCCGACATCTGAATTTATTAAAAAACTTTCGGCTGCAAGACTGGCGGCCGATGTGATGGATGTTCCGACACTTCTCATTGCGAGAACAGATGCACAGGCCGCGACTCTTCTCACCAGTGACGTAGATCCGCGCGATCATCGTTTTCTTACTGGAGAGAGAACTCCCGAAGGTTTTTTTAGAATTAAAAATGGATTGGAGATTGCGATCGCAAGAGGTCTCGCCTATGCCCCTTATGCTGATCTCATCTGGTGTGAAACATCAACACCGGATCTAGAAGAGGCAAAAGAATTTGCAGAAGCTATTAGGGCAAAGTATCCGCATAAAATGCTGGCCTACAATTGTTCGCCATCATTTAACTGGAAAAAGAAATTAGATGCACAAACCATTGCACGTTTTCAAAAAGAATTAGGGGCCATGGGATACAAGTTTCAGTTCGTGACACTCGCTGGATTTCATTCTCTCAACTACTCAATGTATTCACTCGCTCATCGATACAAGTCAGAAGGAATGACTGCTTACTCTGCTCTACAAGAACAAGAATTTGGTGCGGAATCTTTTGGATATACAGCAACCAAACATCAACGTGAAGTTGGAACAGGATACTTCGATCTAGTTTCTCAAACTATCTCGCAAGGTGAAGTTTCAACACTGGCGCTTAAGGGATCCACTGAAGAGGCCCAATTCACAAATCCAATGGCACTTGCTTGATATCTTATTTAGGGGCCTAAACTTAGGCCCCACTATCTTGCCCAAATACTCAGTTACACGTCTGATGCCCTGTCTGGTTGTCACCCAAAATGAGCTCATCTAAATTCATTGTCTCTGGAATCAATAACTTAAAAAACGATTGAAATCGACAACTCGTTGGTATAGCGGGTTTCGGCCTTTTTAAAGATTTTGGGCCGACGGACACATTTTATAATTAAAGTATGAAAACACTAATACTACCAATACAGACAATTAAGGAAAAAGAACTAGTTTTAAAACTTGTTCTTGTCTCTACATTGGCCTTGACTGTGATGACTCAGTCAAAGAATAAAACAGCGATTAAGGCCGAACCAGTTGAACTTGCCGATATGTATGTAGATACATTTGGTGATTTCGATCAAGTGCCTATTGCTCACAAGCCAGAAGTTGTTTCTGAATTGATTGCCTCATTGAAACCCAATTTATCGAAAGCAAAAAGAGTGGAACTTGCGAAGGCCATTAATCATACAATGGCAAAATACAATATTCCACCACAAGTCGTCCTTGCTATTATCGATACAGAGTCTGGTTTTAATCATGAACTCATTTCTTCAACTGGAGATTACTCGCTCGCCCAAATTAACGTGGCCATTTGGAATAAAGAATTTGAACGCTTAAAAATGCCGCTTATAGATCTTGAACGATTGCAAGCTGATCAAGTTTACTCATTAGAAATGATGGGACAGATTTTAAATCTGCTGAAAAAGCGTTATGCCAAAACTGATCGCCGTTGGTATGCTCGTTATCACTCGAAAACCCAGAAATACAAACACGCGTATCTGTCAAAAATGGAACTAAGAATGGCAAAGATGTCTAAAAAGCTTGAGATGTCCAGCGCTGTTGCTTACCACTAAAAATCAAAGGTCCCCGCTTTGAACGGGGACCTTTTTTACTTCAATTTAATCTCTTCTGATAAAAACTTTTTCGCTGTGGTTTTCACAATCGTATCGTCTTGAAAGACACCAATCGATTCAAAAACAAACTTATCATCTTTAACGGTCATCGCTCTATAAAGAGTTCGACCATTATCTTCCAGTCTCAATCTTCCCAGTTGGTATCCAATGTATTTTGGTTCATCTATAACAACTTTGTAAGAATCAACAATTTTCCAGTTAACACCAAGATTAAACTTTAAAAACTTCTGAACGTTGTTGGCATCTAATCCGATGACAACACCTTTTTCGTCTCGTAAAGAAATGGTCATTTTTTCAGTCATTAACGCCTGGATGATGAATCCAACATCATTGAGGTACATTTTACAGGTTTCACTCATTCCGTTGTTATACCATTCAGAGACACCGACACTACTCATGTATTCAATGATCAATCCATTGAGTTCAATATCGACGAAGATGTTGCTCTTTAAATCAAGTCCTCCGCTAACAACCGGGTTACCTTGTGAAAGAAATCCAAGTCCACCTTGAAATGTGTAAGTATATTTCTTTTCGACATTGGAAAAATCTTCGAAACGCTCCACTGATTCCGGTGGGAAACATTCACGATGATTGGCCACGAAACTCAGCGCTGTCGGACGTCCTGCCAACATTGTTCCGGTTTTAGATTCTTTCAGTGGATTTTGAAATCCAATGTAGCCGTATTCTTTTACCAAACCATTTATAACGCTGACTGGATCTTGCGCGACTGGTGGTTTGCAACTTGATAACATCAGCACAGCTAAAAAACTAAAACCTAACTTGTTCACGCGTGACCCCCATATGTCGAACGTTGAAAGTGGTTTTCACATTGTGATGGCTTTAACACTAGAATTCAATTTTTCAAAAATTCAGCAGTTTAATCCAAGGCCTAATTTAATTCTTTGGCAATTATTTTAGGCGTGAAGTCATTAGCTCATTAAGATTATTCACTTTGATAAAATCTTCGGTATACTAAAACTACTTATTCATTAACAGGGACGTTTTATGAAAAAAATCATTTTCTCTTTTCTTCTGCTTTCCTCTTCTGCCGGGTTTGCATGCACGAATTTCACTGGTGATTATCGCACACGCTTCATGACTTATTATTCAATCAGACAAGATGGTTGTGAAAAATTAGATATCAATGACGAAACTGGCACACGTGAATTCACGTTGGACAACGTTGAGAGAAAAATTGATGAGTACGATATCTATGCTGACAACAATGAAGTTTTGGCAAACGTTCAAATCTTTTTTACAAGTGGAATCAAAGGTGAAAGATGGATTACAAAACAAAAAGACGTCATCACATTTAAAGATGGTGATCAGGAAATTGAAGAAAGAAGGTCTGAAGCTTTTTTTAACGATGCTGGAAATTTAGAAACCCAAAATTACTATGCGGATGGATCGTACGATACGGACATAGACTTGAAATATTAAAAAAGGGAGGCAAATGCCTCCCCTTACTATAATGGCAGCCAATCAAAACCTTTTTTATCTTCTCTCAATCTTCCTAGCCCGGGAAATGCAATGTGGGCCGCTCCAACAATCATTCCCTCTGATGCAGCTTTCTTAAAAAATTTACTTCTTTGAGCAAATGCTTCTTTGTTGTTGCTATCAAATTGAATAGTCACAGTTGGATCTGCAAATTGAATAGCACCAACATGGATGAGATCTCCCACAATGAGTAACTTCTCGCCTTTGCTTTCCACCAGGTAAACCGTGTGACCAGGAGTGTGTCCATGACTATTAATGGCCTTAATGCCATCTACTAACTGAGTATCACCTTCAAATGGCTTAACTTTATTTTCTTTTTGATAAGGAGCAAACGTAGCGATTGGTCCCTCAAAAAATCCTTTACTATCTGCCGGTGCTTTTTCCAGATTTTCTTTTGATAACCAGAAATCCAGATCGTGTTGATCAGCGCGCACGATTGCATTTGGGAAAGCAACTTTTGAATCGGCCGTGATTCCACCAATATGGTCGTTGTGTAAATGAGTCACATAAATTTCGTCAACCTGCTCAGGAGAATATCCTGAAGCTTTCAAGTTACTGGCTAACTTTCCTAATGTAGGACCAAACAATGAAGCGGCCCCTGCATCAATTAAAACGAGTTTTGAGCCAGTATTGATCAGGTAGGCATTGACTGTCGTTTCTGTTGGAGTTTGAAGCCCAGAACGCTTAAATTCCTTCTCAAGACGGTTGGCCGCAATATTGTTAAGAAGTTTATTCATTGGCAAAGCAACTTTTCCATCCTGAATGGCAGTCACTTCGAAATCACCAAGCATGAAACGGAAAAATCCTGGTGTTTGGATTTTTGAAAAAGGGGCAGCTGCGAAAGCACTCGTGCTCACTAGCAGAGCTGTCATCAGAAACAGATTTTTCATAGAAGATCTCCTTTATTTTTTAGTACTTTTATTTAAGTCCCGCAGAACTAAAAAAGAAAGGATTTTTGTAACAAAAAAAAGGGAGCCTAAGCTCCCTTCATGTTACTAAGTGAGCTTTGAAGATAATTCGCGAATCGCAATGGCAAGCTTATTTAATTCCTTAGAGGCTTCTAAAAATTGTTCAGAATCGCTAAGGTTGGCCTTCGAAATGCCTGAAACCGATTTTACAACACCAGAAACGTCAGAGATCGACTTACTTGATTCCATAACAATTCTTGAAATCTCATTTGTTGTCGCCGCTTGTTCTTCTACTGCTGCCGCAATATTCCCTGCGTGTCCGGTTACTTTTTCTACTCTTGTTGAAATTTCATCAATAGCATTCACAACAATGAGGGAATCCCCTTGGATGGCCTCAATTTTCTTTGTAATGTCACCAGTAGCTTTTGCTGTTTGTTTTGCTAGCTCTTTAACCTCATTTGCAACAACAGCAAAACCACGTCCAGCATCTCCGGCACGCGCCGCTTCGATAGTAGCATTAAGGGCGAGTAAATTTGTCTGTTGTGCAATCGAAGAAATAACTTTGATAACCTGCCCGATATCGTTAGAAGAAACTCCAAGTTGCTTAACGATAGTATTCGTCTCTTTCGATTTTTTTAAAGTTTCAGTTGCCATCGATGAAGCTTCGTTTGTCGTTCGGGTAATTTCACGAATGGAAGCCGTCATTTCTTCCATATTTGTGGCCACTGAAC
>CBIHOP010000220.1:0-5564 GCA_966211385.1 uncultured Bacteriovorax sp. | reverse complement strand
ACGAGTATCAATAGTACGTCGGCCCTGGATTTAAAAAAACACTCGGCATCAGTGGTGATGGCCCTTGATCTTTTTTTCTGGGATGCTGTCCGCAATCAAGTGGGAACAAGTTTCGAAACAAACACAAAAAGATTTTTTAATCATCTTCATGAACATGAAATGCCAGCGATCATCGGAAAGTTACCATTGATAGATTTACCACTCGGACCTTTTGCGGAAGTCGTAAAAAATAATGCGAAAAAAGTGAATGCACTTTTAGAGGATATTTGTACGATCGATAAAAACTTTCTCGTTTATGATCCACTTGAATGTGTTTTGCAAATGAATGATCATCATTTTAGTGATGGACTCCATTTAACGAATGAAGGTAACCATTATTGTGCTCAATACCTCGCCAATTCTGGATTGTACTATCAGCTTAAACCTCGGAAGGATAAGTCACTTCAGTCCCCTCAAATTTAGCAAAAGGTACAGGCCTATGTGGTTTTGATTTTTCTTCAGCAAAAATATCCTGAACTTCAAAACCTCTGGCGAGTAAAGCATCGCCTACTAATGAACGATGGCATCTCCAAGGGACTGCTTCTGAACACATGATGACTGTTCGTTGTTTGCGCGCAATTTTCATTAATTCACGCAAAGCTTTTTTAAAATCTTTTGTCTGCATCCAATCCGCATAACCTCGAAATTGAGGACTTCTCCAGGCATCATTGAGATCTGACTCTTTATCTGGTCTTCTTCGTCCTCCAAGTTCTACAATATGCTGGTACTGAATATGGTTTCGCTCGAGATTATTTTTTAAGCGCGTTTTTCCAAATTGCGGACAATGACGTGAACCTGGGTAATGACGAATATCTATGAGTATTTCGATCTCAAATGATTTTAAAATTTTTATAAATTCTCTGGTTGAATGGGTGGAATGCCCAATCGTAAAAATAGTTTTCACTTAGGTCTTGGATCTTCCAGCTCAGGTGAAAACTGAAGTTTATTTTCTCGATTGGCCTTAACTGATGAAAGAAGCGCTTTAGCTGCATCATGATCAAGATCTTGATGGCTGGTCGCATACGGTTTGAAATAACCAACGTAACGACCGATTTTCCCCAAGTTTCCTGTCGGAGTAAGCTCCATTTCTTCAAGCCAGTCACATAATGTATTTTTAGAATCATCAACTCCCATCGCATCTCCGTGAACAACAACTGAGAAGACTCTCCCTTTCAAATGGCGAGGATAATTCCATCCATCAAGTTCCATTTTTTTAGCGAGCTCAACTTTCTTTCCTTGAGTCGTGGTTGGATCTGGATTTCCACCATCAGCACAAACAAGCCGATCGATCATGAGTTTGAGTGCGCTGGGAGATTGATGCCAGTAAACAGGAGTGATGATCATTATTCCGTGAGCTCTCACCCACATTGGATATATATCATTCATCCAATCATTGACCTGGTTGAGTGCATGATTGGGATAACAAGAACAGGGCCAGTGACAAAGTGGCATTGCTGTTGAGACGCATGCTTTGCAAGGAAAAATGCGTTTAGCGTATTCAGAGCTCATTTGATTGAGTTCAAGCGTTTCAACTTGAGCTCCGGCCGTCTCTAAAGTCTCAAGCGCTTTTTGGTATAGCCTGCTGCTTTTAGAAATTTCGCCTGGACATGTATGATCATTGCGATGAGAAGCATTGATCAAAAGTATTTTATGAGGTCCATGTGTTTTTTCATGTTCCGCTTGGGCCTTATCGATTGCGTCTTTTGCGGCCAACCACTCAACGCTTAAATCGTAATGAGGATCAGCAAAATTTTTTCCTGCTTTTTTTGTGTGAGGGGCTTTTCTCCCCTCTAGATAGGCCTTCCATGCAATATCGGCAAACTGCTCAATTTGATCGCGGTGTGAATCAAAATAAGAATCATAGAAATTGTTGCGATAGCGCTTCTTGAATTCTTCTTCGGGCAATTTCCATTCAGTATTTGATTTTCTGATATCCATTACGCACCTCTTCCCTATTGGAAAAGAATGCAATTTGAAAACCAAACATTTTTCTAATCAAGCCACTTCGAAAGAACTCGGCGAAGAATATCAAGCTTCGTTGGCTTGGCAATGAAATCATCCATACCAACAGCACGACAATGGTCTTCATCTTCTTTTAAAGCATTCGCCGTAAGCGCAACTATAGGGATATGTTTTCCCGATTTTTTTTCGAGATCACGAATGCGAATCGTTGCTTCATATCCATCAAGCTCAGGCATCTGACAATCCATGAGAATAAGATCAAATCCGCCCTTAGAATAACTCTCAATGGCCTCAAGTCCATTGGCCACAACTTGTGCAGAGTAACCTAGTTTTTTCAGTTGAGTCGTCACGAGCAATTGGTTGACAGTATTATCCTCGGCAACAAGTATTCGTTTATCACTCATTTTTACAGCTTCAGTTTTTGCAACAGTTGGCGCTGGAATAACGAGATTTTTATTACAAGCATTGAGAATCGAATTATAAAGATCAGATTGTTTAAATGGCTTACTCAAAACATTCTTAAAAAGATTATCGTTAGAAAGCGTGGTTAAATTTTTCGCATAGGCCGTAATGAGAATGCGCGGAATATGCTGAAGATTTTCTGACTTGGCCATTCTTCCGGCCAATTCAATTCCATTCGTTCCAGGCATTAAATTATCAATGAGAACGACTTCCGGATCTTTGGCATTTGCATTTAGCCATGTCCAGGCCTTCTCAGCATCATCAAAAGGGATAGGCTGCATTCGCCATTAGACAAGATAATGTTCTATGATTTCGCGGGCAATCGGATCATCATCAACAAAAACAACTTTCGTTCCTGCTACATCTTTTACTTCATAGTGTGCTTGAGTTGAGCTCTCTTCGATTTCCAATTCAATTTCGAAAGAAAAAGTCGAGCCCTTCCCTTCCACACTCTCCACCCACAATCGTGCATTCATTAAATCGGCGAGCTGTTTAGAGATAGAAAGTCCCAATCCTGTTCCACCAAACTTTCTAGCAGTACTGTCGTCAGCTTGAGTGAAAGGTGTAAAAAGTGCTTCGGCCTTCTTTTGAGTAAGTCCAATACCAGTATCGATAACTTCAAATAGGAATTTACCTTTGTTACCAACCTGCTCTTTCAAACACACTTTTATGACAACACTTCCCTCTGAAGTAAATTTTACCGCGTTGGAAGTAAGGTTTAGTAAAACTTGGGCAATTCGACCTGGATCACCTTTTACTTTCAAAGGAACATTGGAACTCACATAAGTGAGGAGTGAAAGATTTTTTTCGGCCGCTCTTACGGCCAGTAGTTCAGCTTGCTCTTCTACAACGTTAACCAGATTGAAACTGATAATTTCAAGATTCAATTTACCAGCATCAATTTTAGAGAAATCAAGAATGTCGTTGATGATTGAGAGAAGTCCTGTTCCTGAATTCTGAATAATTTGGGCATACTTTTTCTGAACATCATTTAATGGAGTATCGATGAGCAGATCGGCCATACCAATAATACCATTGAGTGGAGTTCTGATTTCGTGACTCATATTCGCAAGGAAAGTGGACTTTGCCTGAGCAGCATCCAAAGCATCTTGTCTTGCTTTAATTAACTCATGTTCAACTTTTTTTCTTTCCAATAGTGATGCAAGATGAGCTTCTGTTTCAATTCTCAGTTTCAGTTTCTCAGCTTCATCACGCATTTGTTCCAGCGTACTTCTATGCAATTGAGATGCTGTTCTTAAAACCATCGTGGTGAAAAAAATAATATTTCCCGTAACACGAATGACACTGGAGAAATCCTGATCATAGAGATTGGCGTGTAATCCAACAAGATTGAGCCATTGAATGATAGGAGGAACGCAAACCGCCCAAACAAGCATATTGCGGGCCATGATACCGCCGGCAGTATCTGATGAAACGACGGCCATCCATCCTGCTGATGGACGCACAACAATTGTCGCAAGAGCTATAACAACAAAACCAAAAGCGGTATGAATGGCCATCTGAGTGTGATAACCAGCACCGAATGAATAAGTAATCCCTAAAAAATAACTAATGAAAGTTTGAAAACCAAGAATGAAAACAATGATACAAATCGCTTGTGCAAAACTGGCGAGACTAGCACGTACATGAAAGAGAATCAGTCTTGCTATAGACATGAATAGAAATAGAGTTGCCGTAATCGGCGCCATTCTCCCCGCTACCCACGAAACACTTGCATTGGCAGGTCGAGGCTCAATGAACACTAATTCAGCAAGCCCAAGATGGATTCCGAAGTTGTCCTCGTGACTGACCCGAAAAGAAATGGCAAAAACAATGAGCGAAGCTACGGCAGAAAACAGATCAAACAAATCATTTCTTTGCTTGGCTCCTTGTTGCAACAGGTTTCCGATGGCCAATATGCCAAAACAAAAAGCCGTCATAAATTTCATTGAAATGAAATGTGGAAGTATCGATTTAAAGGTCGGAATGTTGAATGTCCATCCGAGTGTAACGATGATCGCAATGAGAAGCGCGAGTAGATTTCCAATGAGAGCTAAATTTCCATAGAATTCTTTTTTAGCGTCACTTAACTCGGGCGTTTTTAAATTTGGCATATTTTTTTTAATTCAGCTTTAACAGCTGAGTATTCCTGAACAAGTTCTGATGATAATTTTTTAAAAGTCTCTGCAGTTGCATTGGCCGTTTCGTATTCCAATGTATGCGCAAGCTGCGAAAGTTTTTCGGCCCCTAATGACAGGGAGCTGGAACGAATAGAATGAGCCTCTTTTCGTGCCTGAATAAAGTCACTCGCCACGATAGACGCTTCCAACCTTTGAATCCGCTGAGGCATGTTTTCAAAATAAGATTGTACTAATTCTTTCAAAGTGGAATCGCTTCCATCTTCATCGAGTTCTCTTAGTTCAATTAAGGCTTCTTGATTTATTGTTTGCATCCATAAAGCGTAACAAAACACTATGATAGGCTCAAGGCAATTTGATTATTGTTTCACCTTTTTCAAGATCAATGACAAGAATCTTGCCTAGAGGAAATTCTAATGGCAATCCTTTGATTGATTGTGGAGAGTTTATAACAACTTGATTGTTCTCTACAGAAATCTGGACTTGATCTCTCGCCTTCCACCAATCACCGAATTGAGAAATTGTTGAGAAATGCGCCCGATTTTTCCAATATAATATTGTCTCGCGCACATAATCCAATTTTTGCCCCGTAATATTCGGATGGACAAGGATATTACAAATCCCTTTAACAAGAGCTACGGTCTCACAAGTGTGAATTCCGTCTTTGAGACGATTAATCATTGGTGCATTGATTTCATCTTCGATCGTGATGGGAAACCGAAATATTGAAGAAAACATTCTTCCCCGTCGATCAAAACTCCAGCGTACGGGAAAATTTGTCAGATGCATCCCAGTGGTACCGTTGGAATCGTATTGATAGCCAGTTGCTTCTAGTGCCTGTGAAAGTACTTCTGGATCGCGTAAATGACCTGCTCGGAAAGAAATCGTGTTTTGATTTGAAATTTTTTGATCGAGTAAAAACTTGCTAACTCGGAGTTCACCGAGAATAGTTGCTCCTTCGGT
>CBIHOP010000219.1:0-5583 GCA_966211385.1 uncultured Bacteriovorax sp. | reverse complement strand
AAATCTTGGGCAGGAGGGAGAATGAAAGTATCACCAGGGCCGTATTCAACAGCATATTCTTGTGGATCTTTGTCCAGGTAAAGATGAAGGCGAATGACAGTGTTTCTAAGAGCGGCTTCATCACTCATGAAATTAATCGCTCTTTGCATGTTGGTGACTTCTTCGTCTAATGCTGAATTACTTGAAAAATTATCTGAAAGGCCAAGGCCCACGACCATTGCAACGAGAAACAGGGCCACGAGTATTTCTACTATCGTAAAGCCCTGTTGATTTTTTAGTTGTTCTCTAAAACTTAATGGAATGTGATTACTCTTGTGGAGCTTCCTCATTTGATCCTTTAGCAGCTCCGGCCTTAGCTCTTAGTGAAATATCAGCTGCAGCACCTTCACCACCTTCTTCTCCATCAGTTCCGTAAGAAATGATGTTTACTGTTTTACCATCTGATTCATAGATAAAATCATTATCCCAAGGATCCTTAGGAACAGTTTCACCATCGATGAAACCATTTGAAGGGTAGTCTTTACATTCTCTTCCACCAGTTGGTTTTGTCACCAGTGATTCCAGACCTTGTTCACTTGTAGGGTAGAATCCACACTTACGTCTGAAGTCTTTTAATCTTCCTTCCAGGTTGCTCATTTGAATGCGAGCTGAATTGATTTTCCCTTCATCCATTTGATCGAAGAGACGACCAACAACGAATGTACCAGCAACGGCAACGAGAGTAAGCGCAATTAAAATCTCAACGAGTGAGAAACCTTTTGAGTTTTTAGCGAGTTCTTTAATAAACGACTTTTCATTCATGAGTCTAATTCTCCATATAAGCACATTATCTTTTTAAACTATTTATATCGATGAGTGGTACGACGACTGAGAAGATGATGAACGCAACTGCAATCCCCATGACCACCATCATTATAGGTTCTAAGACCGATGTTAGTCCACTAAGTTTTGTATTCACCTGGTCTTCGTAATTCTCCGACACAATCTGTAGCATAGGTTCTAATTCACCCGACTTTTCGCCCAGCTTAATCATATGGGTTACCATTGGTGGAAAAAGCTCTGAACGGACAAGCGGGCCAGTAATTGATCCCCCTTCGGATATGCTTAGTCTTGCTTCATCAACTGCTTTTTTCATATGCACGTTACTGACAAGATTTGAAACGATTTTCATTGATGAAAGAATAGGGACACTTGATTGCAGGAGAGTCGCAAGTGTTGAACAAAAACGAGAAACGTTGACCATCGTGACGATTTCACCCACGATAGGAAGTTTCAAAATAATCATATCAAACTTAGCGCGGCCTTTTTCGGTATTGATGTATTTCTTAAAACTAATCCAAGCAAAAATAACAGCGAGGATGACCACCCACCAATAGTTGACTAGAAAGTTTGAGATCCAGATACAAATTTTTGTCTGCAGTGGAAGATCTTTTTTCATATTCGTGAAAATCTTAGCGATTTTTGGAATAACGAAAATAAAAATGAGCATGATCATTAAACCACCAACGCTCATCATGATCATGGGATAAGTCATGGCACTTTTAATGCGGTTTTTTAGCTTTAACTGACTTTCTGTAAAGTCTGCAAGACGGAGTAGAACAACTTCCAGCGTCCCCGAAGCTTCCCCGGCGTCCACCATGTTAACGTAAACCGTGTCGAAGATTTTCGGATAATCGGAGAGTGCCCGCGCGAGTGACGAACCTTCGTTAACTTTTTGGCGAATTTCCGAAAGAGCAATTTTTAATCTTGGATTATCCGTTTGATCAACAAGGGCCGTGAATGCTTCAACAATTTGAATTTTTGCTTTCAAAAGTGTTGCAAGCTGTCTTGTCATAAGGGCGAGGTCACCAATGGAAACACCCGAACCAAATGTGATACCCGCAGCTTTTTTTACAGTAGAAGAAGTTTGTTCGTTGATTTCAATCAACATGATGCCCATGGATTTCAAGCGGGCCTTGGCCGCATTTAATCCTTCAGCGTTGATTGTCGCCTTAAGTTCTTTACCTGATTTATCGATCCCTTTGTACGTGTAAATTGCCATGGATTAACTCAATTTAATTAGTGTTGATCGTCATCTTCTTCGTTGATCGCTCTGACCATTTCTTCAACTGAAGTAATTCCTTTGAAAACTTTTTCAAGCGCATCCTGGCGAAGAGACTTCATACCATTTTTCATCGCCATCTTTTTCACCGTTGAAGCATCTGCTTTTTTCAAGATAAGAGGACGAATGTCATCTGTCATTACCATAAGCTCAGCAACAACAGTCATGCCGGTATAACCCATATAATTACATTTTGGACATCCAACTGCTTTGTAAAGTGTTGTCTCTTTAGGCATTGAATGAACATCGAGCATTTGAAAATCGTATTCAGTTGCTTCATAAGCTTCTTTACAGTCAGGACACAGCTTACGAATAAGTCGTTGGGCGAGAACTCCAGCAAGAGAAGAAGCAATCAAGAAGGGTTGTACACCCATATCAATAAGACGGTTGGGAGCTGAAGCCGCATCGTTGGTGTGGATAGTAGAAAGAACAAAGTGACCTGTAAGGGAAGCTTGAATCGCCATCTCTGCTGTTTCCAAGTCACGTGTTTCACCCACCATGATAACATCCGGGTTTTGACGAAGAATTGAGCGGAGTGCTTTTGCAAATGACAGATCAATTTTATGATTAACTTGAATTTGGGAAATACCCTGTAGTTCATACTCGACAGGATCTTCAACCGTGATGATCATTTTGTCAGGAGTATTGATACGATCGAGCATCGCAAAGAGCGTCGTTGTTTTACCGTGACCTGTTGGACCCGAAACATAAACAACACCGTGTTTGCGGCGAGAAAGCTCATCGAGGGTTTTTAAAACAGAACCGTGGAATCCCAGGTTCTCCAATGTTAAAACGTTGTTTGATTTTTCAAGAATACGCATTACGATGCGCTCGCCGTTTTGAATAGGGACGACACTCACACGAATATCAATATCCTTTCCGGCCATTTTAATTTTAATACGTCCGTCTTGCGGAAGACGTTTTTCAGCGATATCCATCGACTTCGTCATAACTTTGAGACGAGACGTCACGGCCGCTTGTGTTTTAATCGGCTGGCGAAGAATTTCGCGCATAACTCGGTTTACACGAAAGCGATAAACAACTTCTTTTTCATACGGCTCAATGTGAATATCGGAAGCCTTGTCTTTAATCGCACGGAAAATGATCGAGTTCACAAATCTGATGACTGGAGCTTCGTCAGCACCTGCCTCAAGAATATCGATTGGCCCGTCGAGGTCTAAGTTTTCATCGAATTCACCTTCGATTGAATCAACGACATTACGATTTGCTCTTTCATAAATGCGGTTAATGGCATCTTGAACTTTTAACGGAGAAGAAACAACAAGCTTAACTTCTTTCTTAAAAATTTCCTGGATGTCATTGATAGCGTCGAAATTGAATGGATCAGTAACGAGAAGAGTAATGGTGCTTTCGGTTTCTAAAATCGGAAGTATCTCGTGCGCCTTTGCGTAGTTGATACTGATGTTCAACGTGAGATTGGGATCAATCTCTTCTAACTTAAATTCAGAAACGTAGGGAATGTCTACTTGATGACAAATAACTTTGATAATGTCGTGCGGATGAATGTAGTTCTTCTTGAGAAGAATTTCTCCCAGAAGCATTCCAGATTCTTGTTGAATCTCAAGAGCTTCTTCGAGCTGTCCATCGGTCAATGATGTGTGCTTGAGCAGAAGCTGACCAATTTTTTCTTTTTGGCCTTCTACTTTTTCAAGCATGTGATCAGTTATTTTCAAAAGAGCTCCTATTCAATCGATTTAGTGGCCGCTGTTTCAACACCTGCATTGACTACGTCTTTAGCTTCCGCTTTTTTCAAGATGTCTTGATAGTCCGGAGCTTCAGCAGGAGGTGAATCTAATAAATCTTTATTCAGTGAAAGATCAGGGTGAACAGCTTCATTGTTGTCTTGATACTGTGAACGCTCTGATGTGTCGTAAAGCGGTCCTTCGCCTTGTTTTTTAGCTTTTTCGTACAATCCTTTAACCGTAGTAGAGAACGAATCATCATCACCCGTCATGTTTTTGAGGTGAGATTGACGACGGTTAAGAAGATCTTTTACGTTTTCAGAATTTGTCTTCTCATATGAAGCCAGGATTTTTGGAGTCATAAAGAAGAGTAGGTTAACTTTTTCAACTTCTTTTTTAGTGTTTTTAAACAACCAGCCTAAAACCGGTATGTCACCAAGAAGCGGAACTTTGTTAATCGAATGAGTTTCTTTATCTCTCATTAAACCACCCATTGCTATTGTATCTTTATCGCGAACAACGACAGTTGTGTTTAATGATCTGATAACTGTACCGACACCATTATTTTGTACACCGGCCGGAAGCGGACGAGAAGAGAAGTCTTCGATCTTCTGGTCGATTTTCAATTTGATAAACCGTGTGACTTTGTTAATTTGCGGAGTAATTTTCAACGTAAGTGCTACAGTTTGTTGTTCAACTGACGTTTGCGAACTACCGTTCGAAGCATTCGTCGTTTTTAATGTTGGAACTTTTTCTCCGTTTTCAAAAACACCCTCTACGTTATCGAGTGTGAGGATTTGCGGAGTAGCGAGAACGTTTGTTGTTCCGTGAGTAGCAATTGCGGTAATGAGTCCGTTAACCGAGTTAACAGAAATATTTTTTCCATCTGGACCTGGAAGATCGATCTTTCTTCCAATACCACCACCCAAGAACATACCCGAGAGGTTGGTAATATTGTTTGTCATGAGCGAGAGAAGATCTGACGTATTTCCATATCCAACTTTTTGCGTTCCACCTGAACCATAAGCACCAAGCAGTGAAATACCAAAAGCATTTCCTTTCGTGACTTGCGTCTCCATCATGAGACCTTCAACATAAACTTGATCGCGTGGAACATCGAGTTTTGCGATAACAGATTTAACTGTTTCATAGTCAGTAGGTGAAGCAGTAACGACAAGTGCGTTGTTGTCTTTATCAGCAGTGATTTTAACGTCATTGTTGAAAAGTGTTGCTGTCGTTGCTGTCGAAGCCGTAGGAGAAGAAAAGCGAGTTAATCCACCGGCGCCAGAGCGAGGAGCATTGCTTACCAGTGAAGAGAGTGTTTTAGAAAGAGCTTCAGCATCGCCGTAATTTAAATAATAGACATGAATTTGACCTGAACCAGCGGCCACAACTTTTACATCCAGTTTTTCAACGAGTGATCTTAATTCGCGTGCACCTTCGGAATTCGCCATCGCAATGATTGAGTTCGTTCTTGGTTCAGCAATAATGCGAGAAATATTCACCTGCGATGTTCCACCAGTTGTGGAAGTAGACGATCTGATTTTTGCATCAGCAGTGTTGCCCTTTAAAATTTTATCAAGCAGCCCTGCAATTTCTTGCGCAGAAGAATTTTTTACTTTGATGATCTGAAGTGATTCTTCGTGACCAGGAATATCGATGAACTTAATAAGCTTCATTAAACGGTTAATGTGAGTACCTGTTTCTTGAACGATAACCGTGTTTGTTTGTTTGATCTCAAGAATTCTTCCGTAACGAGACATGAATGGACGGAATGAG
>CBIHOP010000218.1:0-5612 GCA_966211385.1 uncultured Bacteriovorax sp. | reverse complement strand
CGTTTGTTTTTAAAGATATTATTGAGTATTCATAAGTGAAGAGGCTCCATTTTGAGTGGAGTCTAATTCTTTTGAAGTCAGTGGTAATGGGAAAAAGTAATCGAATCCTTTTTTTTCTCTGCTGATTTTTCCAGCAGCTCGGCCATAAATCCCTACAAGGAACTCACTGGAGTCTTCAAAATCAAAACTGTTTCCAAGAACATCAGCTCCGATAGTGAAATCAGCCCCTAAACGATTCATTAATTTCGGATTGAAAACTTCATTTTGAAAAGCTGCTGTATATGAACCCGGCTTTCCTTTTTTGAAAGTAAAATTCTTTAAAAGCAATTCGCGCGTATTACCTTTGTCGAAATAATATGTTTTCTTCGTTTTAGCATTATAGAGTGTGAGATAAAGTTTTTTGTTCGCATCCTGAATATTCTTAGATTTGAATTTATCAAGCAACAAACGATCTAAGTCTTCAAACCATTCCTCTTCATAAGGTCTGTGATTTCCTTTTTCTCGAAAATATCTATAGAAGTTCCACTCGATCGCTTCTGGTGTCATTCCGTGCGCATACATCGCCGCTACAATCGCTCCGAAATCTGTTCCCGTAATAAGTTGAGGCGCTAGTGATTGTCTTTCAAGATATTTTAATAAGGACACATAATTGAGAGCGCGATAAAGTCCTGGGCCTAAACTCAATCCAACTCGCAATTTGCGACTTACGGCCTGATTAAGCTCTCCAGCTTCTGTATCAGAGTAGATATCTCCACCCCGTTCACCAATTCGCACGGTTTCTTCATTAGGAGCAATGACAGGTGCACTTTCATGAAGTGGAATTGTACCTTCTAAACCAAGATCAACTTGATCGTGCTGAATGCTTTGATCATTTTTAGAGTTTGGTTTTTTAAGGGATGAACACGCTGTTGTTAAAGCGAGTAAAAGTATGATTACAAAAAGTGACTTCATTAAAGTTCTTCTTCTTTCAGACTTTCTGTCAGCAAGGCGATTTTTTTCTCTGCTACAGAAAGCTGTTCTTTGCATTCTTTGTAAAGTTTAGTCCCAATTTCGAATTGCTCTAAACTTTGCTCAAGTGCGAGTTCGCCTGATTCTAGTTTCGAGACTATATTTTCCAGCTGTTTTAAAGATTCTTCAAAAGATTTCTTAGTGGCCATAATTCACCTGTTGGTTAAAGACTTACTCTTTTGCACCAGTAAGACGTGTCAAAAATACAGCGCCTTTAAGGACATTTTTTTCCTGCGATTTTATACCTTAAAGATACATTATCAACGACTTACTTGGAAGACATTTGAGAGGGACAAATTTACCTATGTAGAGAATTTGGCACTCAGCAAGCTATAGTTAAATAGACGACTAAATTCCAAGGAGGGAATTTTGAGAGAGTTATGGGTGCCATTATCAGGAGCGATTGCTCAGCAACGTAATGTTGAAACAATTGCCAATAATGTGGCCAATGCCAACACTCCTGGATTTAAAAAAGACCAAGTCGTTTTCAAAGAATATCTAGCGGCCTTAGAAAAGCCTCAAGAAGTTGACCTTCCTCAGAAAGAATTCAAACCGGACGATTTTTACCGCAGCTACAACGCCGAAGACTCTTTTGTTAAAGTCGATGGAACTTATACTTTGCATGAACAAGGGCAACTCACTCCAACGGGAAATGCTTTTGATAATGCTCTGAATGGACCTGGATTTTTTGAAGTCCTGACTCCAAACGGTGTTCGTTATTCACGCAAAGGAAGTTTTAGCATTAATAACGAAGGTAAGCTTGTGACTGATCAAGGGTTTTATGTTCTTTCCAAAGACGCTCCACCGATTGCTAATCCGGATGGAACGATGACTTTAGCGGCTTCACCAGATTCACGAGTTATTAACGTTGGTGGATCGAAATTTTCTATTAGCTTAGAAGGTGAAGTTTTCAGTGGTGATAATAAAGTCGGCTCACTCGCACTCACTGAATTTAAAGACGTTCATGCATTAAAAAAAGAAGGACACTCCCTTTTCATTAATCCAGATCAAACAAATATAAAAGTTGGTGATCTAAAGACAAGTGTTCATCAGGGATTTGTTGAGCAGTCAAATGTGAACGCTATTTCTGAAATGTCTAACTTAATTAACGCTAATAGAACTTTTGAATCCATTCAAAGAGCAATCAAGAACTACGATTCATTAAGTGCGAAAGCGGTAAACGAAATATCTAAATTTTAGCGAGGTTTGAGTTGAGAAATTTACTTCTAGTGTTGATTGCATTTGCGGGCTTACAAGAAGCTCAGGCAATGCTTAAGGCCCTTCACACGGCAGCTTCTGGCATGAGTTCTCAGGAAACAAACGTCAACACTATCTCAAACAACATCGCTAACGTTAATACGACCGGCTTCAAGAGAGGAAGAACTGAAATTGATGATCTCAATTATGAGACTATTCAAGAAGCAGGTGCACGTTCTTCGGCAACAACTCAGTACAATGTTGGTACACAAGTAGGTTCAGGTTCACGTGTTTCTGCCATTAGAAAAGAATTCACAGTTGGCGCTCCTCAAATTACCAACAACCCTTTCGACTTGATGGTAAACGGAGAAGGATTTTTTGGAATCATAATGCCTAATGGTGAATTGAAATTCACTCGTGATGGTGCCTTTAACGTCGATGCAACTGGTACTCTTGTGAACAAGCAAGGTTACAAAGTTTATCCAGGTCTAAGCTTTCCTCCGAATACTGCAAGCGTAAACATTGCCGAAAACGGCAGAGTCGATGCTTACATTAAAGGACAAAATGAACCGAGCGAAGTTGGACAAATCCCCGTCTTCACATTTGTAAACCCGGTTGGTTTAAAAAATTCAGGGATGAATCTTTATCAAGTTTCTCTTTCAAGCGGCCAACCCGTTCAAGGTGTTGCTGGCAATGATAATGCTGGACCACTTATGCAAGGAGCTCTTGAAGCTTCTAACGTGAGCCCAATGACTGAAATGACTGATCTTATCCGTGCCCAAAGAGCTTATGAGATGAACTCAAAAGTAATGGGTGTTGCTGATCAGATGATGCAAACAATTAACAACATTAGGTAATAAAGTTAATGAAAAAATTTCTCTTATTATCTTTAATTTCGTTAAGCGCTTTTGGTGAAGAATGTTCTATTGAACTCTTCACAAAAGTTTATCGTCTGGATCAAAATCAAACACTGCAGGCAAAAGATGTAATCAGACAATCTGATTGTCCGGCCGAAATTAATTCGAAACTTACAAGTTTTGTTTCAAACTCTCAAGGGACTGTCGGCTCCGATTTATTAAAACGTGAATTACAAAAAGAGTTTCCTACTCTTGATATTCAGTTTCCTACCAAAAGACTGTCTTTTTTAGAGTTAAACTCAACTTTACGCGATCAACTTGTTCCTGGAACTAATCTCTATTTCACTCAGGCACGCTCTTTAAACAATCTCTCTTCTGTGGGATTAGTTGAAGGTGAAACTCTTCAAGCGGTCTGTGACTCTTGCCAAAGCTTTGGTGAAAAAAATGTAAAATTAAACATCATTAACATTGCTGATAACTCATCCCGCACGATTTGGTTTGCTTCTAAAGTCATGGCCAAATTAAAAGTCGTAAAAGCAAAACGTTCAATCAGCTTTCAGCAAAAAGCATTGGATCCGAACGATTTTTACATCGATGAAGTTCTTACAATGACTCCCGACAATGCTTTAACAACATTGGATAATATTCATTTTTACAAATCGAACAGGACTCTTCTTCAAGGTGCTGTTGTTTCTAACATGGATCTTCAGCCTGTGAATCTGATTAATTTCGGAACACCAGTTAATGTTCAATTAAAAGCTAACAATATTTCATTACAAAAATCTGCAATGCCAGTGCGCTCTGCCCGTTTCGGCGAAATTGTAGAACTTAAAGGTCCAAACAATAAACTCATTGCCGGAAAGGTCATTGATTATAACAAAGTGGTGATTGAACTATGAAATTGACGAAACTTTTTATCCTAGGCTCTCTTACTCTTCTAACTTCATGTGCAAGTTACGTTGATAACATTTATCGTGACCTTGATAAAAGTGAGCGTGAAGCCGAAGTAGAAATTAAGGATGATCAGTTTGATCGTTTCAGAAATACAAAACGCCGCACATCTTCAGAATACAATCGTCCAGGAAGAAATCGTGAAGTCAGCACTGCAAGCCAAAAATTAGTTGCACCGGCAGTTAAAAGACAATACCAGGAAGAACGTGTTGCCCTCAAGAGAACTACTGCGAGTGATCTGACTGATCAAGGAAATGATGGAAGTTTATGGTCTGGAAATGATCAGAATCAATTCCTGTTTTCAACATCAAAAAGCAAAAGTTCTGGAGATATTGTTCAAATCAATGTTCTGGCAAAACTTAGAAGCGAAATTACTCTTGAATTGAAAAAAGCATTTCCTGAAAATCCATTTGAAGCTAAAGCTAAAACGGATGGCGAAAAAGCTAAAGATGGATCAACTCCTGCCACTACTGCAGCAGCTGCTCCAGCGGCAGAAATGATTGATCAAGGTCCACAAGATAAAATTTCTGGTGTTGTTGTTGAAGAGATCAACAGAGAGCACTTACTTATCAAAGGACGTAAGAACGTTCTTTATAAAAACAGAAAAAGGCTCGTTGAAGTTCAGGCGCTTGTTTCACGCAGAGATATTTCTGATGAAGATACAATCAATTCGGACGCGATTCTTGAATCTAACGTGACGGTAGTGAGGTAAATATGAATTTTAGACCTTTCCTTCTTGGATTGTCTTTTCTCATGATTGAAAGCGCATATGGAGCTTCAAGACTGAAAGATATCGTTACAGTAAAAGGTGTTCGCGAAAACCCAATTATTGGATATGGACTTGTCATCGGTCTGAATGGAACTGGTGATGCCGGTGGAGAAGTGACAAACACTTCACTCAAAAAGATGTTTGAAAAATTAGGTTTGAATCCTAAAACTGAAATAAGTTCTAAAAACGTGGCAGCCGTTGTGGTGACTGCAAAACTTCCACCCTTTGCTCGCGTTGGTCAGAAAGTAGATCTCGTTGTTTCAAGTATTGGCGATGCTTCTTCACTGGCCGGAGGAACTCTTCTAGTCACTCCGCTTAAAGCTGGTGACGGAAATATTTATGCTGTTGGAGCTGGTCCACTTTCAATTGGTGGAATGAAAAAAGGTGCAAAGTTTGCGACGACTGGAACAATTCCAAGTGGAGCAACTGTTGAGCGCGAAGTTTTATCTGAATTCGAAAAAAAGAACGCACTTAGATTAAGTTTGAATAATCCTGACTTCACGACAGCAGCTCGAGTTGAAAAAGTCATTAACGAAGAGTTGGGTGGAAAATTTGCTTCGGCCAAAGATTCAACAACAATTGATTTAATCGTACCTACTCAATATGAGAGAAATGTCGTTCAATTAATGGCCTTGATTGAAAACTTCAAAGTGAATCCAGATTCAGTTGCAAAAATTGTCATCAATGAAAGAACCGGAACAATAGTTGCCGGCGGAGATGTTGTTGTATCCCCTGTGGCCATCAGACATGGTGATTTGAGCATCGAAGTTAATGGCGAAGATAGTACAAATGGAAAAGGAAGCTTCTAATATATGGAAAAAGGGACCACT
>CBIHOP010000217.1:0-5688 GCA_966211385.1 uncultured Bacteriovorax sp. | reverse complement strand
TCCAGAAATACTGCTTATCTGTTCTTCTTAAATGTGCAATATCACCACGAGCTCGTCCTGAATCTCTCAATGAAACATCTTCATAGAGTTCAGTTTTTCTCTTTGAGAGAACTTCAAGTTTTATATAACTCATGTCTTCGAATGCTCTTACAATTTGAGCCGCATTTAATTGAAGTTGGCCGCGAATATAACTTCCGATTAAGTTACGTTGAAGACTTAGAGCTTCTCTAAGGTTTTCATTAAGAGCTGCTTTCAATCCATCATTCGGTAAATTTTTGAGCCTTTCGATTTCATCTCTTCCAGCGTTGAAAGAATTATACAATTCAAGATATGCCGGATCTCTACCAATTGAAGAGAGAGCTGTGCTCAGAATTGGATTGTCTTTGAACTTACCATCCTGTCTTTCTTTAACGAGAAGATAGTATTGGCGATAGTCTTTTCCCAGAGAATCAATGAATGATTTGAAACCTTGATTTTCTTTTTCGTATTTAGTGTAAAAACTCTCAACTGTATTTTTAGAATCTTCCCACAAACAAAGTTCCATATAAGAAAGAGCTTTTAAAACTTCAATTTCAGGGTTGAAGATATAGTTAAAGACTGGCGCTTTGTAAGTTACAAGCTTCCCTAATGTTCTATTGTAGTCTTTCAGATAAAAACTATTCCAGGCTTCTTCAAACAAAATTTCCGGCCAAATGTAAGAAGACTTCGGAAGATCTAGATAACTCGAATGTGCTAGTTCATATTTTTGAGAAGAGAACTGAGCTCTCGAAATACCCACTACACAATAATCGCGCGTGATGCTTAATTGTCTGATTCTATCTTTATTCTCAGCTTTGCCAATTTGAGAATTTGAAACATCAATACATTCTTTGAAAGCACGAATGGCCTGATCTTCTCGCTTCGAAACAGCATACGTACTTCCTTCCAGAAGCAATGTGAAAGGTTTGACAGGATGCCAGTCTTCAATCTTATTTCCAAGATGTTTCAAAGCTAAATCGTACTTTCCTTGTCTGAAGGCCTTTCTAGCTAAGATATAGCGTATCGTTGGAGCATTTGATTTTTCCAAGATATTTGTAGGTAAAACTTCAAATTGCTTAACACCTACTTCAGTAATCAATTCATCTAAAACTCTATCAACGGCAGCATCGTTCACTCGACCTGTTGTTGAAAGATATTCCTTAATGAAAGGAATAGAACTAAAATACATGCGATCTTTAATAAGTTCCGAAACCATCTGTGGATATTTATTTTTATCTCCACTCTGATGAATTTTTCTAGCGTTATTGATAGAAGCTTCGGCCGTAAAAATTGAGCTGAGAGCTACTAAACTTAATATTGTCTTTTTCATGACTACCCTTCTTATGGTCTTCTTTTTAGAAAGTGAAACCTAACGAAACAGTTGCATCGTAATTTGATTTATAAGTCGAACCCGCTGTCGAAATATTATCAGCACTGAAATGAACTGCTGTTAAATCTGTGCGAACACTGAATGATTCATTAATGTAAAATTTAAGTCCCGCCGACCATAAGATACCGCTGTGAGATTCAACCGTTTCTACACCTTCAAATGCTGGGCCTGATTGAATTCTGAGTTTGTTATTGCTTTCTTTAAGAGAAGCGTAACCAAGCCCAAAAATCCAGTCCATATAAACGATGCTGTTGAATGTGTTGATCTTGCTATAAAAAGGAGACCAAAGGATCATGGCTCCATAATAGCTATCAACAATTCTTCTAAAAGGAGTTGTACCTGTACCACCACCATTGGCAGCTCTAACTCCTTTAGCTGTTTCATTTTCTTTACCAGAATTTTTTGAATATAGACCTTCGAAACCAAAATCTTCTGTGAAGAAATAACCAACTCTTCCTTGAATCGCAGTTGAATCAACAAAAGCTCCAGAAGTTGTAATACCTCCACCAACGTTTACGTGAAGATTACCTGCTTTACGGTATTTTCTATTTTGAAGAACATAAACTTCTTTGTCCGGATCTAACCAAGAGAATTCATAAATGTCTTTTTCACTAGCGATACTTGGAAGTGAAATGAGAAGTGAAAGGAAAAGGACCAAAAGTTTTGATTTCATACGCATCCTGCTTTAAAAATGTCGCTAACCCTAAGGCTTAGATTTTGTATACAATTTTAACACAGGATGGATGGCCCGCAACTAAGAGGATGAAGTTGCATTCAGGTGGCAAACTGATGAGTACTCACAATGTGAACAATGGTCTTTATTAACTTGATAGAGGCGCTCAGTCTTTGACCATTTCTCGAAGAGAGTTGATGTGATTTCTTCAAAACTGATTTGTCGAGTGATCATCTGTTTTTCATCAACATAAACAAGGGAGAGAGTGATCATTTTTTCCGGAGCAAATTGCTTGAGATTAGCGTACGCATAGCCATAGCAATAAATTTGAAACCAATAATGATCTTCATTTTCAATACTTCTTGCACCAGTCTTGAAATCCCATACAACGATCTCATTTTCACTCTCAAAAACTAAGTCTGGAGTTCCTGAAATCATCTGCCCAAAAAGCGAGAATTTTATAAGTTTTTCACTGATTGCTTTATATTCAGAATAAATTTGAGCTTCATGCATGGCCCATAAAATTTTGTCCCGATCTGGCCCTTTGTAGTGATCTAGAATTTTATTTTTTGTAATTAAGTCTGATAACCAAGCATGAATTTCAATTCCTCTCTTTTTTGAAGAATAAAAAATTTCTTCCTCTTCGTCTTCGAATTCAAAAGCAGGAATCTTTAATTCTGGTTCCAATTTACATATGTTACTGAGATAAAATTTAAATGGACATTGAACAATGCTAGCTAGTCTTGTAACTGACGTTTCCGCGAAAATCCCTAAAGATGGCATTTTTTCTAAACGATTTAATCCCATATCATCTTTGAGCATCATTGAAATTTCTTTGCTTTCTAATTCTGAACGATAAGTGAAGGACATTGGCAATGAAGGAACATTCCCCAGCCTCAGTGCTTTTATCCAGTGATTTGAATTGTCACCTTGCTGTATTCTTTCACCATCTTTAAGTATATTGATATCGGCCCAACCAAGATATTTTATTGCTCTGGTACACGCGACATAAAGAAGTCGCTTACTTTCAGAGAAATCTTTTGCTTTATCTAATTCTGCCTCTAAGTAATATGCTGGCGATTTAAAAAATGTTTTTTGATTATAAGCTTTTTTCCATCTGAAACTTTTAGGAAGCTTCCCTACAGTTTCAGTTTTACCCATTTGAGATCCATTCGAATGAACTCCTGCCAAGAGTACAGCATCGAATTCAAGCCCTTTCGATGCATGGGCTGACATTATGGTAATTTGTTTTGTTTGTCCGAGATTAATGGACTCCATTGAATACTGCTCATCACCTTCCAGACTAATCATAAGAAAGACAGCTCTCGGATTATCCTGACAAACTTTACAGATTGAATCGATAAGTTTGCTGTTCTGAGCATAGAGTGAATTATTTAAACCACAACTGAAAACGAGTTTGTGAAAAGCAAGTCTCAATCCGATAATTTGACAATCACCCAGAAATTGCTCGCAAATGGTTTCAACTTTCTGATTGATCTGTAAAACTTCAAGATGTGTTTGAATCAGAAATTTTACTGCCGTTAATTTTTTATCATTGCTTTGATTGAGTTGGACTTCAATAAGAAGTAAAAATAAGTTTATTAACGGATCTTCATCATACGCAATTTTAATTTGTGCATTATAGGTGAATTTCTTTTCAGCTAAAAGTTCCAACAGATAAGAACTTGGTCGAAGTTTACGGTAGAGTACACAGATGGATTTGATATCTTCATTATCTTTCAGATCATTTTCCAAAACTTCAATCAAGGCATGAGCCTCAACAATATCAAGATTAATGTCTGGATGATCGTTAACTTCTACTAAGCGTGATTTAATCTCCCCTTTTTCTAATGAGTGAGTGGGAACAGTTTGTTTTTCCATCTGAACGCTATATCGATCAAATCCTTCAAACTTAATTCCTAGCGGGAAAATGTTTTCAAAAAACGAATTATTAAAGTTGATCACATTACCAAATGAACGAAAGTTATTACGGAGAAAAAGATTATTTTCTTTACCTAGCAGGTGAGAACATTGAGTGAAAACTTGCAGTTCACCTCCACGGAATCCATAGATGGCCTGTTTTCTATCTCCAACACAAAAGAGCTTTTCTTTTGAGTCCCCAATAAGATTTTTTAGAATTTCATATTGAACAGTTGAAGTATCCTGAAACTCATCGACAATAAAATAGTGATATTGCTCTCTAACTTTTTTTGCAATCTCTTCGTCTCTCATGGCCAGACAAACAAAATATTCTAAATCTGCAAATGAGAAACCTGGTACAAAAAGATAATTGCGATCAATATACTGAAAGACTTCTGAAAATGTATGGGACCATTGTTTAAAAATTGAAAAATTTTCGATTAAGTTCGTTACATCTTCATCTATATCCCTTAAAAATTTTATAAATTCTTTAGCTGTTTCTAAATGGCTTTTTACTTCTTCGCTCATTGTTTTAAAGGACGAAGGGAGACGCCCGCAATCACGAGAGAACTTAAGATAAGTTTGAATATTTGTGGGATTTAATGAACCTTCTTGACTCCACAATTGGCTTAGTCGACTTAGAAAAATGAACCAAGCTTTATCTTCATCTTTTTTTTCATAAGAAAAATTAAGATTTAAGTCTATATTGTTGAGTTGCTTAACGATCAACATTTCATCAATAAATGGCGCCAACTCATTTTCTAATGAAGTTATCTCTTTTCCGTCTTTCCAAAGTAACCTGAGTTCTGGTGATGTAAATACGTTTAACATGGCCTTAATCAAGGCATTTGAATTTGCCTTGAAAACTTGCTGCAGGTCTTGTTCGTATTGTTCGTACCAACCGTTAAAAAGTTGGGTAATTTTATTTTTGTACTCAACGTTTGAAACGACTTCAACAGTTGAACCAATCTCTTTCACAAAACCTTGGGAAATCAAACTATGGCAGAATGATGAAATTGTCGTAACACTGATAAACGATAAGTATTTTTGAACTAATATCCAAAACGCCTGGTCTTTTTCTAGCTGGCACAATCCTTCTACTCTAGTGAGGAGACGAATAGACATTTCGCCGGCCGCTTTTTTTGTAAAAGTCATTAAAACAATTCGCGACATTTTTATTGGGAGTGCCAGGTCCCATTCATGTTTTGGAATTTCCGTTTTCAGTTTTTCTAATTTGGAAATGATGTGTTCAATAATGACAAAAGTTTTTCCTGAACCGGCCCCCGCAGATAAAATTTTTCCACCATCGTGATTAATGCCCAATAACTGCTCTTCATTCGGAGTGCGAACAGAACTCATATCTCCACTCCTTTATGGCAGTACAATTGAATGGCACAATAGCGACAGGCCTTATCATCTATAGGTTTTGCAGTGAAGGTCGTGCATGTCTGAGCTTCCGTTATAAATTTGGAAATTGTATCTTTGGAGATATTAATTTGAGATGTGATAAGATCAGCTGCTTTTGTTCCTTGAAAAATCACGTTTTGATCATTCAGATCGCTCAGATTGATATAACCGAATGCTGAAATGTTTTTATTTGCATGATCAAGCGCAACCAAATAAATCCAGAGCTGGATTTTCCTTAGATTTAAAAAATCAGTTTTAGAACCAACTGCTGCCGAAGATC
>CBIHOP010000216.1:0-5690 GCA_966211385.1 uncultured Bacteriovorax sp. | reverse complement strand
GGACGACTGGAAAACCTAAGTACTTACCCGTAACAATGGATGTTCAGAATTCATTTCTCTTTGCTCAGCAGTGCCTTTCATATTCACTCTTCTTGAAAACTCCTCGTTATCTAGAAGGAGAAGTCTTTTCAATTGTAGGACTGGCCGAAGAAGAAAAAATTAATGGGGTATGGTCATGCGGTTCGATGTCCGGAAAACTTTTTTCATTGGCCCATTCTTCTATTAGGAAAAAACAAATCTTTCAAACTGAAATTGCAGAAATGAAAGACAGTGAGCAAAAGTTTTTTTATCTGGCGGCACTTGCGCTGCTGTCACCAGGGACAACTTTCTACGCTTCTCCGAATCCATCAAGTTTTCTGAAAATTTTTGAAACGATCAATAATAGGCGGGATGACTTGAAGAAGCTCCTCGTTGAGGGAAATGATCCAATTATAAAAAAGCATATTAAAAGAATCCCCAGGGCCTTAAAGTTGCTGGATCTCAACCGAACGTTAACGGCCATTGATGTCTGGCCTCAATTAGTGATGGCGACGATGTGGAAGGAAGGAAGTTGCTCATACCTTATACCTAAAGTTCGCAGTTATCTAAGTTCAAAAACACATTTATGCGAGCTGGGTTTAATAGCGAGTGAATTCTATGCAACGACACCCATTGATGAAAACACTGACAATCAGATACCAACCTTAATGGATCATTTTTTTGAATTCATCGAGCGATCAAGCTATGACAACGGCTCAAGAGACACAGTATTGGTTCATCAGTTGGAAGCAGGTTCTGAGTATTATTTGATTGTCACAACGAAAGGTGGTCTGTATCGCTACTTTATTAATGATCTTATTAAAGTTCATGGGCACTATCACCAAACACCAATAATATCGTTTTCACAGAAAGGAAAAGGAGTGACGAATATTACTGGTGAAAAAATGAGTGAGAAACATTTAGTGCAATTTTTTGCTGACATAAATAAAACGAACGAAGGGAACGTACATTTTTTTATGGCCCTTGCTGATCAGCAGACCCAAAAATATAGAGTCTATGTAGAAGCGGATAAAAAAATTGCGGATCTTGAATTGAAGATTAATGAGTATTTAAAAAAAGTTAATATCGAATTTGCAGCCAAAATCAATGATCAAAGATTAGCTCCTCTTGATGTTGTTTATGTGAAACCGAAAACAGGGGAGAAATACAAAGCACATCTTCTCAATAAAGGCCAAAGTGAGGCCCAATTTAAATTCCTTTATCTCCATTATAAAAAAGATGTAGATTTTAACTTTGATGAGTATGTGGCCGTATGAAAAAAAGAACACTCACCAATCATATTTTAGAAATCCCTTTCAAAGCTAAATTTAGTCATCATTCAGCAACAAGAGATAAGTCTGAGACAATTGTGGCCGTTCTTTCCAATGAACAGGGAGTCTATGGTTATGGAGAATCTTGTCCGCGCGATTACGTTACAGGTGAAACATTAGATTCGGCCTGCAGTACTTTGCATCTTCTCGAAAAAAAAGCTCCACTGATTCAAACAATTGAAGATTTGAAAGCCTTTTGTTTAACATCTGAATTTGCTAAACACCCAAGTGCGCTCTGTGCTTTCGAACTGGCCTTCATCGATTTGCTTGCTAAAGAAAAAAGGATGACAGTTGAACAGCTTTTAGGTCTGCAGCGACATGATGTCTTTGATCACTACACGGGAGTGTTAGGGATTAACCGTCCATTAAAGTTTATCACTAAATTTTTCTTCTATCACTTTTATGGTTTTCAAGATTATAAAATCAAACTAAGTGGAAATAAGAAACGTGATTTGTTTCTTGTTAAGTTTGTTTCCTTCTTTGGTCGCAAGATTCGCTTAGATGGGAATAATATTTTTAAATCAAGTGAGGAGGCCATTCAATATTTGAAACCCTTTTGTCCTTATATTTGGGGTGTTGAAGAACCCATCATGGCAAAAGACTTTAAAGGTTTAAAAATGATTGCGGATGCTTTGAATATTAAAATTATTCTCGATGAAAGTTTTCTTGGAGAAGACGACTTTAAAATGATAGAAAAAAATCCAGATTTATTTGTTCCTAATATTCGACTTTCAAAGCAAGGTGGAATTCTGCGCTCACTTCATCTTATTGAACTTCTGGAAAATAAAAACTTTAAATGGATTCTAGGTTCTCATGTAGGTGAAATGAGTTTATTGACAAGGGCGAGTCTGGTTCTGGCCGCTCAAAACTTTAAAGGACTGATGGCAAAAGAAGGGGGATTCGGAACGCACTTGTTGCAGTTTGATCCGTTTACTCCCAATATTAAAATTCAATCAGGTGCTAAAATAAAAGTTGAGCAAACCGAATTCAATTACGGATTCAATCTCAGATACAACAAAGATTTTAAGAAAGGGAAGAAATGAAAAAAGTATTAGTCGGATTAGTGTTATGTATTCCTTTTTTTGCCTTCATGTATTTTTCAAATAACATTCACCTCTTATTAAAAACGAAAGTGCTCATTATTTTTGGAATTGGAATTGTGGCCTCTTACTACCAGGCCGAATATCATCCTTTTAAAGTTGATAACAACGATGTTGATCGTGGAACTGTTCTGCATATTATTTGGTCTGTTTATCTCTCGCAGACACTGGCCCTTTTGGAAGCTTTTTTTATGACGGGTGAGAAGGCATTTGAGTACAATGCTTTTGCTATTGTCTGTTTGATCGTTGCACTATTCGGGCTATTTTTCCGCAGTTGGGCCTTCATTACGCTTGGTCGATTCTTCACCATGAATTTACAAACGACAAGTGATCAAGAGCTCGTTCAAAGCGGACCCTATCGTTACCTTCGCCATCCAAGCTACACGGGGGCCTTTCTCACTTATACTTTTATCCCTCTCTTTCTCTTTTCTTATTGGTCGGCACTAATTTCCTTCGTTCTTCTTGCAACTGCATTTTATCGCAGAATCATTCATGAAGAAAAAATGCTGGAAGGGCACATGGGGCAAAAGTATAAAGATTTTTGTGCCACAAGATCGCGTTTGCTGCCTATGATTTGGTAGAGTTTAAAAGATCTTCAGCATCTTCAATTTTAAAATCAAGTGGGATGTCTCGTAAAAGTGTATACAAACTTTTGCAAGGACCGATGTTTACAAATCTTGTGACACCGTGATCACGACTCAATTTAGTAATGGCACTTTCAAAGTGAATTGTTTTAGTGATGGTCTCCAAAAATTCTCTTTTAATCATTTCCGGTGAGATTAGTGGTTGCAGACTTATAGTAGAGAAGATTGGAGTTTTAGGTAAGTGTGTTTGCACACTCATGAACTCCTTTTAAGACGCATCGACATAAGGTTTGATATATCTTGAATGAGCAGGATATTCCAAAATAGGCATCACTCGCCAACCTTTTTCTTTAGCACGGACACGCACTTCTTCCAACCCACTAAAGAGTGCACCAACATTGAGAAATCGTGCTGTGAGAACTGAAACATCTATTCCTTTGGATTCAAACCATTCATAGTCTTCTTCTGTAAAGGGTCGTTGCAGAGTTGTGGCGACACCGATATTGCCGCCTAATTTATCAATCCCATCAATTCGATGGGTGAATTTTACGTGCGAGACAACCGCAACTTCAAAATCATAAGCTTCTGCTGAAATACTGCGGGCCACATCACCGAGAGAAACTCCAACCATCCATTCGGGATTGGGAAAGTGTTCCTTTAAGTGATCAACGACTCCCACTTGTATAGAAGAAATGAGTACGGCCGCTAGAGAGATGTTGTCTATTTTATAAATATCATCAGTTGCTTGAGTGAGCATTTGAACGAGATCAGTTTCGATGTGCAGTTCCCGCTTGAGAGCTGTTTGGGCCTGCAATAATCTTTTCTGTACATGCGGAAGATGTAAATACCGTTCACGATCCTTTAATCGCAGGAGACCATTAAGCCCGGGAAAAAGATATGCCGTCTTCATATTGATCCATTTGAACCATTTGATCCAGGTCACTTAAGAATTCTTTCCAATATTTATTTTCTAATAACTTTTCTGCTTCATGCGATTCCTGTTCATTATGATGATCTTCCAGAATTCTATAATAAGCATAATGCAGGGCCATGCTATTCGTTTGAAAGAGAGAGTCAGTGTAAAAGCGATTTAATCTTTCTAGAATAGTTTCTTTTGAAACACCGGCCGATAAGCAAGACAACAAATATTTATCTCCCAGTTGGGCCAGGTTTAATTCCAACTGACGGTATGAAAGTTCTGATCTCTGCTTTGCTCTAAGCAGAGTATTGGCACTTTTAAGTATGTCATATCTTTCCGGAGCGAGTTGCTTTTCAATTTTTGATAGAGAGTGAATGAGTGCTAATTCCAATGGTCGATTTGTTTTAGCTTTTTGAACAAGAGTGCACTCGATTGTCTCATTCAGCTCTAATTTTTCTGTAAGAGCAATTTTCATCCTCTTAAGCATCATCAAGCACAGATCTTCTTCTAACTTATAAAGACGTGTTAATGACATCCTCTCATCAGGTGCCAGTTCGTTGTACATCTTCTTTCCAAGTTCGATATGACCATTTTCATCAGCGATAACTTGTGGAAGTTTTTCATGAACTTTAGTTAATTTCGTATGTGAGAGATACAGCGTATAAATGCGGAAAGGAAAACGTTCTATTGTTTGAGCACCATGCACATAGGCCGCATGACGATGATTCGCTTCACGCAGTTCAGGACTATTAAAAAAGGCCATGATGAACTCATCAGCGATCTCTTTCCAGATTTGTTCAACTTCATAGTAGAAATTGGCCGGATAGAGTAGTGCTGGTCTCATGTCATTTAACATCTGCGCGTGCCTTTGTTCGTCTTGAACATGGCCAATGATGTTTCTCAATGCCTCTGTCGGCGTTTTTTCTGTAACGTTGCTGAGAATGTATTTGGCCGCAATATCTTCCAGCATGGCCATGACGGATAACCAAATGCTTTCCAAATAGATGTCATTCGTTACTAATTCAAGTAACGGAGACACTTCTTTTTTAAAGCTTGCGAGTTTATGCGTCTTCATAAGTAAGATCATTCTATATGATTCATGCTTAATAGGTTTTGAATTGAAACTTTTATCAAAGGCCGTCTAAATCTTAGACAATAAATTTAACAAACGAATGGATTATATTTTTTTTCGTCGTAAATGCGGGTGTCTGGTCCATGACCAGCAATAACTTTTGTTTCATCTGGAAGAGTGAGTAGGCGTGATTTAATGGACTTGATAATGAGATTTGAATCCCCACCGGGAAGATCAGTTCGTCCAATTGATTGTTGAAAGAGAGTATCTCCGGCAAAAGCGATAGGCTCGTCAAAGTATTCTGTATAAAAGCTGCATGATCCAGGTGTGTGTCCTGGAGTATGAATAGTTTTCAAAAAGTTTTTTAGTTCCGGATCTTCAAAACCAAATTCTTCACCATCTTCTAAATAACTATCGATGGCCTTCGGAGTCCCAACGATTTGTCTGAAAAAAGTTCCTTGCATGGGAAGAGCGTCGTAGAGAAATTGATCTCCCTTATGCAAGTGAAGAGTGGCGCCAGTTGCATTGGATACTTCAGTGCTTCTGCCGATGTGATCGAAGTGAGCGTGTGTATGCAAAAGTTTTTTCACTTTGAGATTGAGATCGTTGATTTTTTTCAAAATGAAAGTGTGATCGTTGCCTGGATCTATGATGATTGCTTCCCTC
>CBIHOP010000215.1:0-5728 GCA_966211385.1 uncultured Bacteriovorax sp. | reverse complement strand
GAAGACGATCAACGTTGTCCAATTGGACAATCTGAAGAATTTTTTACGGGATTGATGAGAAATGAAAAAGCAGAGGCGCAATTGGTGATTTATCCCAAAGAAGGTCACTCAATGGCGGAAGCAGGAAATCTGAATCACAGAATGGATTATCATCAAAGAATCGTCGACTGGGTAACCCATTGGGGCCATTAAAGGAGGAAAAATGATTGAAGGAGATTTTAAAAACAAAGCTAGAAAAAACAATGCTCCTCGAGATGATTCGACCAGAACAGCGGGAGTTAAACATCGTCACATCAACGAAACAGTAAAAGAAAATGAACGTGAAAATAAAAAACAAAACAAAAAAATGTCTCATTTAGAAGAAGCCGAAATAAAGGGGCTTTATCATAAATGACAACACAAAAAGTTCTCTTAGTCATAGGTGCATATTATTTTATTACGGCCCTATGGCCACTTGTTCACATTAAATCATTTGAAAAAGTGACAGGACCCAAAAATGATCATTGGCTTGTTTATACTGTTGCGGCCATGATCATGTGTTCATCATTCGTCTTTCTATCGGCAAGCTTAAACGAATTTCAACCTTCAAAAGAAATTCTGATCCTCGCTTATAGCAATGCTATGGCCCTCAGTTTAGTTGACGTCATTTTTGTTGCAAAAAAAATTATCAGTAAGGTTTATTTGTTGGATGCAGTTGCTGAAATGGCATTACTCGTAATGCTTACTTTGTCACTTTGAAGAACCAACTGTGCGATGAATTCAAATGATCGTTCAAACTCAAGCAACATTTTTTCGCGAATGACTTCATCTTTCGTTCTTAAAATAGCTGCTGGATGTGAGAGTATGACGGTTTGATCAGTCCATGCACTTTTAAAAAGTGTTCCTTGAGAGTCATGCACACTCATCAGTTTCCCCATTACTGATTGAGCGGCCGTTGCACCTAAACACACAATAATATCCGGTTTGACGAGATCCAATTCGGCCTTAAGCCATGGTCTGCACGCTGCTATTTCTTCAGCACTAGGTCCCCTATGCTGTCGTCTACCCTCAATGTTTTTCCATTTGAATGCTTTCACTGCATTCGTAATAAACACTTTTTCTCTTTTTAATCCCGCTTTCGTTAAAGCATTATTGAATATATTCCCTGCTGGCCCAATAAATGGGATTCCATTTTTATCCTCTTCATCACCCGGTTGTTCTCCTACAAAGACAATTCGAGCGTCATGAGGGCCAACCCCTAAAATGGATTGTGTGGCCTTGGAACATATATCGCAGGCCTGGCATTTTTTGATCGGGTTTTTAAGATCATCAATGGCTTCAAGGCCTTTGGGAATAAGCACCTTCGCAGAAGGTTTTTGAGTTTGAATAAATTTTTCTACCCTAGCAGGTGCCTCATCAATAAGCTGATCAATTAAAGAAGCTTCAGGAAGAGTCTTCCAGTGGCGAACCGGCAATTCATTTTTCATGGCCTGAATTTTTATTCGTGCTGGATTGAAAACAGAGCCGTAATAAGTTTTCCACAAATCTTCGACGTTATCTAATACCGCAGCTTCCTTTTGCGAAATACCTGGACCAAATGACAGTTCACGATTTTTCCAGATCATTGATTCTTCTTCTGTAAAAATGATCCACTCCATTCCGTTAAATCGATCAGTGAAAAAAGGAGCGGCAAATCTAAGAATGCGATGATCAGGTCTGTGCCAAGCTATGAACAGTGATCCACTTTCACTTTTAATTTCTTTGAATCGCACGAAAGCTTTCATTTTATGAAGATCACGAGTAACGAGTCGAAGTTTACGATCGAATTCTAAAACATCCGGATCCAGTTTAATGTGCAGGAGATTTTTATTTTCATATACCAGTCTGAAAGCTAAACGATAAAGCAGTCCCCACGTTTCATCTTCACGATGAGCAGAAACAACTTCTGCTTGTTCCATAAACTCGCGCGGAATATTCAGTGGTTTTTTATGAGCAACAACCTGCTCGCTTAAAGAATCTACAAGAGCAAGTTTCTTACCATCCTGTGGCTGCCATACAATTAGTTCTGGTGCGACTTTTGAAGTAAGAAGATCTCTGGCCGTTTTTCTCCAGGCCAAAAATGTAGGTTCAAATGTTATCACTTGAATCATAGTTCACCTGAAACTTTTGAAGTTAGATCAGCAAAGAGAGAAAGTTGTGTCGATTCTTGTTTTTCTTCAATTCGTTTTTCAAAATGAAGAGAATCGAGCAATGTTAGCGGCGGTCGATAATCAAGCGTCTCAATGAAAGGTCTCACCTTTTCAAGATGAATTCGAAGCTGACTTAAATCGGTCAGTCTGATTTTTTTATGTCTTCTTGAAGACAATATTTTTTCCACATTTCTCATTCCTAATCCAGGGACTCGAAGGAGATCCGCTTTAGGAGCTGTGTTGACATTGACTGGAAAAAAACCTCGATGCTGAATGGCCCAAAAAAGTTTAGGATCTTTTTCAAGTGGCAGCGTTGGGTTTTCTGCGCTTAGGATTTCATCAACTTTGAATCCGTAAAAACGCAGCAACCAGTCGGTTTGATACAGACGATGTTCGCGCATCAGAGGAGGTTTTTCACTTGGTAGCTGAGGATCACTGCTAGGAATTGGGCTGAAAGCACTATAATACACTCGTTTAAGAGAATGATCCTCATAGAGATCAGAGGCCTTCATCATAATATCGCGATCAGTACTCTCTGTTGCTCCCACAATCATCTGCGTGCTCTGACCTCCAGGTGCAAATACTGGCGCTTTTTTCGAATGCTCACGCTCATAATTGCTCTCCACAATTTTAGATCGGATTTGCGCCATCGACGTTTCAATTTCTTCGTGCGTTTTTGCCGGGGCAAGATCATCCAGATCAACTTGAGTGGGCAATTCAATATTGGCACTCAAACGATCAGCATAGAGGCCTGCTTCAAATAATAATGTTTCAGAACAACCAGCAACGGCCTTCAAATGAATATATCCGCCAAACTTTTCTTCAGTTCTCAACTTTCTGGCGATCGCAATCATTTCTTCCATTGTTTCATCAGAGCTTTTGGCGACGCCAGAACTTAAAAAAAGTCCTTCAATGTAATTGCGACGATAAAAATCCATCGTTAATTGCACGACTTCATCGATTGTGAATTTCGCTCTTTTCACTTGCGATGAAACGCGATTTACACAATAGCTGCAATCATAGATACAAAAATTCGTGAGGAGTATTTTTAATAAAGAAACACATCGGCCGTCAGGAGTATAACTATGGCAGATACCGCTTCCTTGGACATTTCCGATCCCACCCTTCTGCGCTTTACGTTCAATCCCACTGCTCGCGCATGAGGCATCGTACTTAGCAGCGTCAGCGAGAATCGCTAATTTCTCTCTTAAATGCATGCCTCATCATAAACCAAAGTAGAATCATTTCATACGTAAATTTTGCGTAAGTTTATTTATTTAGGAAGGAAAATAGATTGGTAGAATGTCTGTCTATGGTTCGTTCTTATAATAGTAACTTCCCGTCTCCGGATGTTGGTAGAGCTGATAAAAAATCCGCGTTCCCATCAGTTCGTAGTCGCTAGCATACAGAAGTACCATTCCATCATTGGGGTAACCCGTTTTTGTTATCGCCCGGGGCATACGTCTTCTTTTACGAGTAAAAAGTTCTTCTAATAAAAAAAATCTTAGATCATGAAGATTACCGTTGAATGTTGTCGACATGAGCATTTCATTTTCATGATGAGCTAATCCCAAAGCGCAGTGCCCGAGTTCATGATAAACAGTCGCTTCTAAATCAGACGCCGAAAAATTTTTCAGCTCATCGGAAATGATGATCTGTTTGGAGTGATGTCTATTTCCTAAGGCCAATCTTGCGAGGGGTTTTTTAATGTCATTATTCGTTTTTCCGAGCACTAGACAATAACCGTAAGAAGGCCCTGGATCTTTTGTGATAGGAATGAATCCCGCATACTTTAATTTTTTTCGAGTATCACCAAATGCAATTGATATATCGCTGGTGTCTACATGATATCCAAAAAATGCAGCGTCCTTTTCAAACTGCTCTTTGATTGAATCAAAGCGGGGATCATTTTCAGGTGGATCAACGAGGGCCCCGCACCCACCAAATATTAGAAGCAACATCCATGCTAGCTTTTTCATGGGAAGAAAATTAGCTCAGAAATTCATAGGGTTAAAGTCAGAATGGGTCATGAATCTTTTACAGTCTTCCTTTCCTTCCCTGCAAAAAAAGGTATAAGTCGCATAAAAATTAATTCAAGATCAGGAACTTTTATGAATGTAAAAACACTAGCTCTACTTTCACTTTCATTTATGAGTCTTGCACAAGCGCAAGTGACAATTGGTGATAAAGATTTCTCACGTGGAAGTCGTGAAAACATTCACCGTGGCCACAATGAAATTGTACTCACTTTTGATGATGGACCAACTCCAGGTGTAACTGAAAAAATGCTCGACGTTCTAAAAGAGTACAACATTAAAGCAGCTTTCTTTGTTGTGGGTAAAAACGTTGAAGCGCATCCCGCGATTATGAAAAGAATGGTTAACGAAGGTCACATTGTTGCCAATCACTCAATGACTCACACTGCGCTTAAAGACCTTTCATTTTTTACGTGGAAGAAAAAAGTTCGTTCAGAAGTTTATGATGCTCACGAAGCAATGAAACAATACATGACTAACAGTAAGCAATTTTATTTCCGTGCTCCAGAAGGCGCATGGGATGCTAAATATGCTGGTTACTTAAATCAAGATGTTCTTGGTAAAGACTATGTTGGACCTGTTCTTTGGGATATTGGCGGTGAGATGGAGTTAGTAGACGGTGTCTTCACGAAAGCTGCTGATTGGGCTTGCTGGAGCCGTAAGGTGCCTGTTGAAAAATGTCTTGAAGGTTATATGAATGAGACAAAAAAATTAAAAGGAGGAGTTGTCCTTCTTCACGATCTTCGTTCCCAATCAGTTGAGATGGTTAAGAGAATGATCCCTGCATTACTAGATGAAGGGTACACATTCAAAACTCTTGATGATGTTCGTTGGGAATAATTTATTTTTCGTAGGCCTCAAGAATTTTTCCAACGTCAAAAAAATATAATTTGTCGTTCATGAATCCAGATGAAATGAGGGTCTTTCCATCTCTTGAAACATCAAGAGCTGTTGGTTGAGACCCTCCTACCAATGTGTAAACCAGCTTATCTTTTTCAACATCTATAATATCTATTTTACCCATGATACTTGGATCAACTTTTGTGTAATCGCGATCGGATGTTGTTCGATGAGAAACATAGAGATAACGATTACGAATCGGATCTAAGACGATTGTGTTGGGGTGAGCAAGATCCCATTTTTTTCCCGCAAAGTTTGGATGATCAAAAGGATAATCTTCGAGGACCATTATCTTCTTGTTACCTTCACTTGTTTTAAACGGAATGAGCAATTCATCCCAAAGAGAGCTGGGTAATGTGACATCTTTTCCTTTTTTCGGAAGATTCTTAATAGTTGTGATCAGTTTCTGCATGTTGATTCTGGAGATCGCGTTTCCTCGCATATGAGAAAGATAGGCCGTGCGTCCGTTATGGGAAACAACAATATGTCTGACATTTAACTCGCGTCCTGCTGTTTTTGCATCAATAGGTGCTATCTCTGCAATCTGCTGGTGTTTAACTGAATCAACAATGATGAGGCTTCCAGTTTCAGTTGCTAAAATGAGAGCGTATTTTCCATCTGGAG
>CBIHOP010000214.1:0-5764 GCA_966211385.1 uncultured Bacteriovorax sp. | reverse complement strand
GTTTAACGAGAGCTCCACCATCGATTTGAACTGAAACGTTAGTAGCAGCTTTAAATCCGAAGTTCTTAACAACTACAGAGTGAACTGTGCGCTCGCCTGGTTGGTAAACACCGTCTTGAGCAGCAACACCAGAGATACCAACATCAAGCATATCACTTGATACGAATTTCAAGACAGCGTTGTTGTTATAGATGTCAGTCACTTCAGAAATTCTTTTCTGACGGTAGATTTCTGTTTGTTGGGCAATGTTTGCACTGAAAACTTCTTCTTCTACGCGGTCAAAGTTTGCTGAACGAATAGCTTCGTATGTTGAAGCGTAAGCAGAAGATTCTGCGCTTGCATATGCAGTTTTAAATGTTGAAGACGAACGATCTGGAGCAGCGTCTACTCTCGCGAAAGCAGTTCTGAAGGCCGCGGCCTTGATAACCGGGTAATCACGTCCGTAAGCTCTTGCATCGGCATCACGACGACCTTGATTGTAGTGTTCTGGGTATTCGCGATTGACAGCAATTGTGTAGGCATTTCTGTGAGCATTATCGTAAGCAGAGTTGTACTCACCATCAATTCTTCTTGTGAATTCATAACGAGAAAATTCACGATAGTTGTAAACATATCCATCAGCGTAAGCTTTACGAGCTAATTCTTTAGAGTGATGAATATTTGGATTAAAAGATGATCCGTTAAAATCACCTGGGTAACCTGGAACACGACGAGAGAAACTTCCCGCGAATGCGCCATTAAGAAGTTGTTGACCTAATTCTGTATTTTCTAATTTTTTCGTTGTTTCTGATTCACCGATATTGCGACCATCAACTTGACCAGTAGAAACCGCTCTTTCCATACCAGCTTTTTTACCTTGAGCGATACCTACAGCAGCTGCATCTGATTTAGCAGCACGAGCTTCACCTGCTGCTGTACCTTCTCTCTGACCTGCACTTTTGTTACCAGCGATTACACCTTCCGCTGTACCATCGCGGTCACCATCGATGCGGGCACGAGCAGCACCGTCGCGCTCACCTTGTTCAGCTCCACGAGCGTAGTAGCGATCTTGACCAGCAACAGTTCCTTCATTGTGTCCGTCAACTTGTCCGTCAAGGCCACCTTGATCTGTTCCCATTCTTCTGGCCAGCGAGTAACCATCGTTACCACCATCATTTTGACCAACGCGAGCACCTTCTTTATTGATTGTTTGAAGAGCAGCGATAAGATCTCTTCTGTAGTCTTGAAGCTGTGATTGAACATTCGATAAACGATTGCGAGCTTCTTCAGATCTTCTTGTTGCATTATTAAGATCATTTCTCACTTGATCCAATCGAGTGGCAACTGGAGCAAGTTCTAACTTAAGAGCACCTGCTGCTTTATTTCTTTCTGTGATTGCTTGATCCATGGCCGCAATTTCTGCTTCAGTAGTTGTGATGGCAGCTGCGTTTGTTGTTGGATCTTTTTTTAATTCATCCAATTTAACGATGAGTTGTTTTTTCTGACCTTGGAATACTTGCGCTTCACTTTGAAGCACTTCCATCTTTCTCTTGATTTCGCTTACGTCACGTTCAAGAACGGCAACTTGATTGGCAATTTGTTCGCGACCTTGATCAACTCTTGCGAGTTCAATCTTAGCGTCTTCAGCACTACGCTGAAGTTGATTAAGACCTGGATCATCACTCAAACGAAAACTTTGAGAGCCGATGTATCCTGGAATGTCAGCGGCGATCGCTGAGATGGTTTGGAACATGGATCCCAAGACCAGCGAGAGAAGGAGGAAGACACGATTCAGAAAGGTCATAAGATTCTCCTCGAACGACACCAAAAATAAAGAAAACGATTTTTAAGGTCCAAAGTGACACTGAAAATAGTGTTACTATGACCCCAAAATCGTCCCTGTATTTTGGTGGGTGTTTACTAAGTTGTGTGAGAGCAAAGCTCTTGCCAAAAATTGATAATTCTAAACAAGTATACCGATTTTTGGTTTGAGCTGTTGAACCGTGAAACTTATACAGACTCGAGGTGTTTGTAGCGAATATGACGGTAGCCCTTAACGGATTCAAGGCGTTTTAGCTCGCTAAAACCCAATGATTCCTTAAGAACGGACCTTCTGATGTGAGCGGCGATCGCCTTCTCTCTTTTGTGCCATTCAGGAAGAATGGTCCTTAGAAAGCGGGCGTGTCTCATCATTTTGAGCATCCATGGAGTTGGAGAAAAATCGAATTCAATTTTTCTTCCGGCCACATCGAAGCTTGGTCGATTAATGAAGGTTTTACGGAAGCGAGCTCCCTGCGGACCGTATGTTTTTTCATCTTTATAACGTCTCACGGGTGAGATCATCTGATGGGCGATAAACACTTCATCTTTGATAAAGTATGTCTTTGTGAGAGCAGCGAGTGCTAATTTAAAAAGCTCAGCATCTTTATAAAGGCCGGCGAGGACTTTCACATCTTTTAAATAAGCATGCATTTTTAATCCACGATCAAAAATCATGATATCGTGAATGTACTGAGCAAGATCAGCGCGTGGAATATTAAAATGGGAAGGAACAATTCCTGCTAATTCAGTTAGTGCTTCTTTGAATGAAGCTACAAGAGCTCCGCCAATAACAAATGCACTTTCTTTGATCGAAGCTTCAAGCAACATTTCATGGGTAATGGATTCGTCCTGAGTAATTTTTAAATCTTCACCTAAATAAAGGCGTCTTCCCAGCGCAAACGCTTGCAGGTTGTTTTTCAATTCATCTTTTTTCATGGTCCTTGAAAATGCACTTTCAAGATCATTAAGTTCAAAAGGAATGAGTCCTGCTTGATAGGCGGCCCCAAGAATCATAGCTGAAGCATAAACACTTTTTCCCAGATGCATTTCTGCTGTTTCTTTCATCGGAAGAATGGAGAGGCGCTCCCCTAAAAGTGATTTTAATTTCTCACTTAAACTAATTTCATTAACCGGAGTTTTATCCAGACCTCTATCCAAAAGAAGTGTAAGTGGGACTTGGAACTTTTGATCAAGAATCACTTTTCCCGTATTGCTCACAAAACCTAAATGATGGGAGCCATCGAGAAGATCTGGCGATAAAAGTACATCCGCTCCACCCATAGGTGTTACTTGTGCGTGAGATTTTCCTTTTTTATAAAGAGCAAGATGGGAAGTGACGTTTCCATTTCTTTGCGCGAGCCCTTTTTGATCAACGAATTTGAAATCAATATCAGTTCGTCCACCCATTGCCTTCGCGGTTTCAGCAAGTACACGCGAAATAGTTGTCACTCCTGATCCACCTACACCTGTAACGACCATGCGGTAGTCTACACCTTTGGCAATCGACTCAAGAGTCTTTACTCGCAATGGTTCAGCAATTTCTTTTGCCGCAATCGCCGTTTTTTGTTCGCGGTATTTTGTCGGATGATAGTCAGCGACTTCCACAAGTTCAAAACTCGGGCACGCTTTAATCTTTGTACAATAAGAATCAGAAACACAAATCTGAGGATCAATCGTAACTTTCGTTCCATAGGCATCGAACGTTTGCGAGAGACCTGGACAACCAGTCATGTCGACACACTCACGGCAGTCTTCACAAGCATCAGTGTTGATTTGATAAAATGATTGAACCTCAACAGTTTCACCTTTCGAATAGAGTTTTCTTTCCGATGCTTTTTTTCTTCCATGGAAAGTAAGACCACATTCTTTGTTGGAGATGATAACTTTCGTTCCTTTTTTAAGAACTGTTTCTCTTAATAGGTTCTGATAAAAGTATCTATCCGATGGATTGACTTCGAGAGCTTCATCAACTCCCAGAGCGGTGACAAGTTTTAGCATGTCCTGAGCAGGACGTTTAAATCCTTCAACAGAAACACCTGAACGCGGAGTCATCTGATGCCCCGTCATCGCGGTATTATCGTTATCTAAAAGAATGTAAGTAATATCGTGGCCCATCTGAACAGAGTTTGAGATGTCAGTAATACCCGAATGGAAAAAAGTTGAATCCCCCATAAGTACAACAGAAGGATTCGTAGTGAAGAGATCAACTCCGGCACCGAGCGCTCCCCCTTGTCCCATGGCCGATAGGTTATGCATTTCTTTAAATGGCTCTAAAAAAGATAGTGAATAACATCCAACATCGCCGTGTGAGAGAAGATTGATGTTCTGACCTTTTAAATGCGTGCGTAGATCTTTTAAGAGAGAGAGTGTTTCACGGTGAGGACATCCTGGACAAAAAGTGGGAAGTCTTCGAGGCATCACTTCAGAAAGAGTCACTCCTGGGATTGTTGGATGACAGGCCTCAAGGCCCAGATCTATCATAATGGCCGAAAGTCTCTCAACAACGATTTCGTAATTCAAACCGCCGTGGATTGGAAAACCATCGCCACTGATAAATTTCTTTCCGTAAACTTGACATTTTAATTGGTGGCGAATGATGACTTCATTTAGTTCCGTTTCTAAAAAGCCGCGCTTTTCTTCAACGACAATTAGAGCATCAAGATTTTTTAAATACGGAACAAGCAGTTCATCAATGAGTGGATATGGAGCTGCAACTTTATAAAGCGAGAATCTCTCTAGTGCTTGATTGTCATCCAGAACTTGTTTGAGAATTTCAAACACAGCTCCGCTTGAAATAAAACCAATTTTAGAATCAGTATTACCAAATTTTTGATCGAGTGATTTTTCTTTAAGCGCTTTAAGCACACGGGGAAAACGCTCTTTAATCATGGCCACATCGGCCTTAAGTGAATTAGGTGGAACCATGACGTTTTTACTTAAATCAAATGTCGATGGATCTAATTCGATTAATGTTGAATCGATTTTTTTCTCTTCTCCAATTTCTACTCGTCCCCCACCTTCGGCCATAAATGTCGTAAGAAGAAGACCTTGATAAACAGAAGTTTCAAGTGAAAGTGAAAGAGCAATCTTCATCCAATCTTTCAATTCCTGTGGTGTTGAAGGATCGAGAAATGGAATGTGTAAATGTTTAAACAGATAACGGGAGTCCGCTGGACTCGAAGTCGATATCGACCATGGATCATCACCGACAACAACAACAACTCCGCCTGAACCCGGATTAGCAAAATTTCCAACAGAAAGAGCATCAGATGCTACATGGAGACCCATTGATTTCATGGCGACTAAAGCATTTCGATGAGCTTGTTTCGCTCCTGAGGCCATCGCGGCTGCATTTGCTTCAGAGTTTGCGATAACAACACGAATTCCCTTTTCTTGAAATTCTTTTTTGCGTTCATGAAGAATGTTGAAATAATCAGCAAGCGGTGAGCCGGGATATCCCGTAAAAAGATGGAATCCTGCTTCCAACGCACCTTGAATAATAATTTCATTTCCGTTCAGAATTTCTGTAGTCATAAGCGTTTAAATCTCAGTGAAAAAAGTTTGAAAAAATATCTCACAATTTTTCAGCTTAGCAAAGAAAGGTTGATGGTGTCATACGGACTTTTCTCTGTAAAAAATGAAACTTTTGTACTATTCACTCGGGAATTCGTAATTGAGCGGATAAAAATTTTAGGAGCGATCTTCATGAAAAAAATGTTCATTGTTATTGCGTTTTTACTTGGGGCCAACAATGTTTCTGCAGGCTGTGTAGAAGATTATCGTTACCTGCAAAATGAATCAAAAGTATCACTCAATTTTGTCAGAGAAGTTGTGCTCACGAAAAGATCTGATTTCAGAGATCTTCGTTCTCCAGAATTAAAGGCGGTGGCGAATTTTGTGAAGCTCATGAATTTTTCATTCGACGGAAGCAATTCACTCACACTTACAAACGAAATTTATCAAT
>CBIHOP010000213.1:0-5790 GCA_966211385.1 uncultured Bacteriovorax sp. | reverse complement strand
CTTCGTCTTTTTTCTTCACAACAAGTTTTAGTGTTGCACGTTTTTGTTCGAATGTTCCCGCCACTTTGAAGTTTAGAGATTCTTTCGACAACTTAATTTCTGAGATTGCTCCGAGTTTTGTCAGATCTTCTTTCTTATAAAGAGCTACATTATAAAGAGCAGTGATGTTGTTCACGTCACCCGCAGCTTCCGTTTTTACATCTTTCTTTAAGAACGCAAGAACTTCTGAAGTTTCATTTCCAGTGAAACTCATATCACCCTTGTCAGAAAGAGCAACTTTGAAAGATGTCGCAATATCAGCAGACTTCGCATCGAAGTTTACTTGCACGCGAGCTTTATGCGTTTTCAAGATTGTCTCATGAGGAACCTGAACTGGTTTTGTACATGCGTATGGTACTTGGTGTGGAACGCTTTCGATGCCACAAACGTTTTCATAGTACGGAACGTTTTCACAAACTCTGTGAGCAGGAATTGTCTCACAACGAGTTTCGTAATGATCGCGGCAGACTTGATGTTGACGAGGAACATCTCTACATTCCTGACGAGAAGGTCCTGAGTGACATTCTCTTTCTTCATAAGGAACTTGACGACATTCCTGACGACCTGGAACGTCTCTACATTCTTCACGTGGAGGAATTTTTGTACAACGGTTTTCGCCGTTGATGATACGGCATTGGATATCTCCCGGAATCGTACGGCATTCTCTTTCTCCGCGACCAGTTGAACACTCCTGACGGTAGCGAACAACAACACGGCATTGCTGCTCACCCGGAACTGAACGACATTCACGTTCGTAGCGAGTTTCGTAAGAGCAAACAGGATTATTCACCTGACGACATTCCTGACGTGAAGGTTCTGTGTGACACTCTTGACGGTAGCGAGTAACGTTACGACAAACTTCTTCGTTACGGTACTCAGTACGATAACAAGTCGTTTCTCTTTCTTCAGTTGTGTAAGTAATTTTCTTCAACCAGTTTTCCAAATCAAATGATTCTTCTCTTTGGTTTTCGAAGTTGATGACTTTTTCTGTTTCCGCATACGCTTGAAACTGAAGCATCATCATGATCAGTGCGATGATTGTGTGCTTAAGTGATGTCAAATTGTCCCCCTTTGTGAAATAGACATCTTCTGAGTGCGAGGACTATGCCAAAAAATATTTACGTGAGTCACGCGTCAAGTGAGTGATAAAAAATCGTGATGATGTTTTGGATGTGAGTTTGATTTTGTCACTAGTGATAGAGTGGCACCATTGCGAAGATTCAAAAAAATGTCTAATTAATTTTTTAAACCAACTTTCTTTCGATTCGGTGATAGATTGGGTTGAAGCATATCCTCATAATTATCCATGCGTTCAAATACAATTTTGAACATTTGATTTGTTCCTTGTTCAAGTTTCGTAACCCTCTCGTTCAAATCTTTTTCAAGCAGAAGAAAACTTCGGAGTCTTGTAAAAATTCTCATAATTGAGATATTAATTTGAATCGCTCTCTCGCTGTTCAACACACTCGAAAGCATTGCAATTCCATTTTCAGTAAAAGCATAAGGCACATAGCGTCTTCCACCTTTACCTGACTTTGAGATCCCAAATTGGGATCTCAAAGTTTCGAACTCCTCGCTGGTTAATTGGAACATAAAATCTGCTGGAAAACGTCCTGCATTTCTCTGCACATTTCTGTTTATTATTCTGGTTTCAACTTCATAAAGTTCAGCTAAGTCACTATCAAGCATTACCTTTTGATCACGTACTATATAAATCATTTTTTCTATAATTTTATGCTTTGAAATAGACATCATATAACTCCTCTTGTGAATCAATCTGCAAATAGTGAATTGGTGGAATTATCAATTTCATTGATAAGACTTATGTACAGTAAGTTCAATTATCAAAAATTGAACTCAAATATTAAGGGAAAAAATTTTTCGAATTCGTAAGATGGAAAAGTAGAAAGTGAGTAAGTCTTTAATAAAAACCCCTCGCATATGAGAGGGGTTCCAAGCATTGAAAATGTTCAGGCCTAACAAACCTGCATTCGGGGGGACTTTATTTTTTATTCGGCCACAACTTCATAAGTCTCTGTCTCAAACCATCTTCTTTACCAATGTTAGTCGGCTTATAAAAAATCGGAGTTCCCTTCGGAGCATAATCCTGATCCACAAAATGATCTGGATAACTGTGAGGGTAGAGATAAGCTTTCGTATGCGGAGGCGGATAATTGCGAAGGTGATCAGGAACTTCAATCGTCGCATTCGCTTCAACGTGTGCGATTGCTTCATTGATTCCCATATAAGCAGCATTACTTTTGTAAGTAGAGGCGAGATACGTTGTCGCTTGAGCGAGAATGATTCGCGCTTCCGGCATTCCAATTTGTGAGATCGCGTGAAGCGCACTCGTCGCTAGTGTGAGTGCCGTTGGATCAGCATTGCCTACATCTTCGCTCGCAAAAATCACCAATCGTCGCGCGATAAAAACAGGATCCTCTCCACCATCAACCATCACGGCTAACCACAAGAGTGCTGCTTGAGGATCTGATCCACGCATACTTTTAATAAAGGCAGAGATCACATCGTAGTGACGATTGCCGCCTTTATCGAAGGCGCGCGCGTTGGCGATGATAAGTTCTTTCACACTTTCTTTCGTAGGATTTTCAAGCGCGAGTGCTGTCTCAAGTGAATTGAGTGCGACTCGTGCATCACCGCCTGCGTAGCTTGCGAGAATTTTTACGAGATCAGGATCAAACTTCATGTGCGTTTTTTTCAACGCATTTTCAAGAATCACTTCGATGTCATCAGACTTGAGAGTTTTGAGCTCAATCACGTGCATGCGTGAGAGGAGCGCTTTGTTCACGGACACGCGCGGATTTTCCGTCGTCGCCCCAATCAAAGTGAACTGGCCGATCTCAATATAAGGAAGGAGAGCGTCCTGTTGGGTTTTATTGAAACGGTGGATTTCATCGATAAAGATGATGGCCTCTTTTTTATAGCGCTGCTTCATTTCTTCGGCGGCACTAATCAGCTTTTTTAAGTCGGCCACTCCGCCTAAAACTGCATTAAAGGTATAAAATTCTTTGCCCGAAAGCTTCGCTAAGAGGCGAGCGAGTGTCGTTTTCCCCGTTCCCGACGGGCCAAACAAGACCAAACTAGGGAAGTTCTTTTCATTGAGGTACGGGTATCTTTTGAAAATTTCCGAATGTCCGATAAACTCCTGCATCGAATCCGGGCGAATCCGGTGGGCGAGCGGCGAGTTCGCGGGCGATTGAGCGTCCGAAGGCGATAAGGCCTCATCTTCATCGTTCTCAAAAAGTGAATGTTGAGATTTTTCGGTCATTTGACTTCTTTTCCCCATTGACGTGCACAGGCCCAGTACCTTATAGTGATAAAACTTTTTTCACGAATTTATAACTACAAAATTCTTGTAGATTTCTAATGTTAATAAAGAGGAGGTGACTAAAAATGGCTCAAGATCCACAATCAGCAATTACAGTTATGATCGATGAAAGATCTGGTGTAGAGCGTTCTCTGAAGAAATTCAAGAGAATGTGCGAGTCTTTCGGTGTCGTTCGCGAATACCGTAAGCGTCAAGAGTACAAAAAACCTTCTGTTAAACACAAAGAAAAAGTTGAAGCAGCAGACAAAAGACGTAAGAAGACAGCAATGAAATCTACGCGCGTTTCGAAATACTAATTCGAAATCTTTTCACATCAAAAATGTAAAAAATTGAAGGCTCCGAATGGGGCCTTTTTTTTGGTCTAAAAAGGTGGGGCTTTCGATAAAACACCTTTAAGAAAATCCATTCCCGAAAAGTCTTCATCAACATATCCAGTGGCCATAAAAATATTAGCGAAACCTTTTTCATAAAGTTGTTTGGCAATGGCCTCTCCGCGAATTTGATCTCTGCCTAAATCAGAATCAATGTAAAATGTAACATCTTTTTTCAATTGGGTGAGGTCAACCTCATTTAAAGATGAAACAGAAATAAGCTCGATACCATTTTTGCGAGCAGACGCAGACCAAGTGAGTTTCACCAACTCATCGTCATCTATCAGAACAGCTTTGTTGGAATTTTCAATAACCGGCAACGTAAGTGTCACTGTGGTTTTTACATTTTCGATAGATTCAACTTCAAAATTTCCACCCCATCCCTTGAGAGTTTCCAAACAGTGAGTGAGTCCAAGACCAGAACCTTTCTTTTTTGTAGTTAAATTCTGCTTACCAATCTTTGCGATAATATCTGCTGAAATTCCGTGACCGTTGTCTGTTATTTGAATCTCTGCCTTATTTGAATTTGATGTAAGCTTAACATCAATTGAGCTCGAGCCAGCTTCAATCGAATTGTTTATCAAATTTGAAATGACTCTTTTAAATTCCGTTTCATTAATAAGTGCCAAAAGTGGAATGGATTTTAACTCCATAGTAATTTTTAAATTGGGCAGAGATTGAAATTCGATTTGCTTATCTTTGATGATACTCTCTAAGGCTTTTTTAAGTTCCACTTGTGAAAGCACGAAAGCCGTTCTTGAATCCTTTAATAATGCTTCAGCAATTTCATTGATTCGAGCCACCGATTTTTTCAGTAAGGCCAATTCCTCGGGTGGTAATCCTTTAGAATTCGAAACGACAGTGTCGAGGGTCGCCAATGGTGATCTAATATCGTGGGACATTTGTCGGGCCAAACGCGTGAGACGCAGTTCATGCTCACGTTTTTCTTCTTCAGCTTTTTTTGTGGATTTAATTAAGGCAGATATCAGAATACCTTGCATGACTAAAAAAATAATGAAGAGTTGTTCAACTTCTTTTGGAAGTCTGGTTGTGAAAGATAAGTATAAATTATTCGCTTGAGGGATTAGCAGTTCCTGACGATGTTTTATGATTCCCGTTTTACATGTCCCTCGCTCCATTTTGTAAAAGCTCTTTCCGTCTATGTCGGCCTCTATACAGACCCAGTTGATGGCCGAAGAGAGTGCATTCAATCGGGACGATATCTTCAATGTATCCATAGAATAAATTTCACGGAAATTTTGGTTTTTGAATTCAAGTAGTAGCTGTCCCGAATTGATGGCCAGGTAATACCTTAAGAAACCACTGACAAATAGTAGAGTAATGATGGATAAAAGCAGCGGTTTTGAGAGGTAAAGTACTTTTTTCATGACTTTAAAGTCATCCTTGTAAATAATATTACAATTGGTATTTTAAGCGATAACTGAAACAAAAAGGAGTTACCGTGAAAAAATCACTTTATGCAATCGTTGTTGTTCTTCTGTCTGCAATTGGTGCAAATGCATTGGCTTCAATGATGGATAAAACTGTAGAAAAAATTTCTACTGAAACTACAGATGGTAAGGGAACTGGGAACGGTTCTGGTAAAAATGGGATCACTAGAGAAACATGAAAAAAAGACTAATCTTATTTTTATTATTAGTTGGAATTGGTGGATATGTGATGAATGAATTCAGCCATAAAAATTATCTCACTTTTGGATCATACACTTTGCCCTTCTCAAGTGATCCTCTAGACTATGATGCTTACATTCATCATTATGCATTTACATCAGTACTAGCAGGTTTAATTTCCGTAAATCGAAATGGAGAGATTGTTCCTCTTGTATCGGAAAGTTGGAAACATAGTGAAAACTTCAGCAATTGGACATTTAAAATTAGCAAAAAAAATTTGATTGTTTGCAAGGCAGGAAAATCAGTCGGAGAAATTTACTTACGCCATCCGGAAGCACTTGATATTTCTTCTTTGATTTTTTGGATTTCCTCTTCATTTTTCTCTTTAATTTTGCGCTGGCTG
>CBIHOP010000212.1:0-5828 GCA_966211385.1 uncultured Bacteriovorax sp. | reverse complement strand
AGTTTATTTTATGTGGGGAGCGATGATCTTTCTCTGATCGGTGAATACATCTCGAGATCGCAGTTATCTGCGGAAGAATGGATGAGAAGCTACTTCCAACATGTCATCATTCCTCTCTATCACCTACAACTCAACTATGGTGTTGGAATCGTTTCTCATGGTCAGAACATAACTCTACTCCTAAAAGATTTTGCCCCGTCGGGAATGTTCGTTAAAGATTTTCAAGGAGATTTGCGAATCAGTGAAAAATTTGCTGATCAACTCCCTGAGGAATTGAGAATCCTAAAAACATTACCTCCAGAATATCTCATTCATGATCTCATCACTGGGCATTTCATTACAGTGCTAAGATTTATTTCCCCAATATTAGAAAAAGAAAATCTTTTAATTGAAAGTCGTTTTTATGAAATTCTGGGATATGAGATTAAGCATTATCTCCAGACCTATCATTCAGATCTTCCAGAAAATAAAGCGCTCAATCTCCTTAGACCAGAATTTGAGAAAGTCATTTTAAACAAAGTTCGCTTTAAAATCGGATACGAAGATTCAGCATCGAGACCCCTTCCTCTATTAGGTAAAAATTTACAAAACCCGCTTGTGAACAGGATACAAAAATGACTTACGATCTCATTGGCATTGGTTCAGGTCCATTTAATCTCAGCCTTGCGGCCATGTTGAAAAAAACGAACGTGAATTACAAATTCTATGAACGCAATAGCGATCTCAACTGGCACTCAGAAATCATTTTTGAAGATTCACTGATGCAGACCTCTTACTTCAAGGACCTTGTGACGAGTGTTGATCCAACCAGCGAATTCTCTTTCATGAATTATCTTGTCTCTAAAGGACTCTTCTACCTTTTCATGAATACCAATCGCACAGTTGTGACCCGTAAGGAATATGAGCAGTATCTTCGTTGGGCCGCTCATAAACTTGAAGAAAAAATTTCTTTTAATCATAACGTGAAAGAAATAAAAATTATCAACAATAAGTTTGAAGTCCTTTCGGAAAATAAAGATGGTCTTTCAAAAGCTCGTTCTCAAAACATCTGTGTCGGAACAGGACTCACTCAAAGAATTCCAGAATTCGCCAAACCTCATCTTTCAAAAACTCTCTTTCATGCAAAATCAAAAGAATTCGTTTCCATTAACCTGGAATATAAAAACGTCGTTATCATCGGAGGAGGACAAACGGGAATCGAAATCTTCCGAAATGCTCTTCACTCCAAATGGGGTAAGTTTAAAAGTTTAAAACTCATCAGCAACAGACCTAACTTGCAACCTCTTGATGAATCCCCTTTCACCAATGAATACTTCACACCATCTTATGTTAACTGCTTCTTTGGTCTCGATCAAAAAGATAAAGACACCATCATTCAAGGCCAAAAACTAGCTAGTGATGGCAACACTCCTCAATATCTTGATTATCTGTACAACGATCTCTATCGCATGAAGTATGTAGAAGGTGATCAAAGAGAAATCGAGCTTCGACCGAACCGCAAAGTTATTGGTATCGATTTCATCGACCACTTTTACCAAATCAATTATTACAATTCATTCACACAAAAAAATGAAAAAACACATGCTGACATTGTCATCCTTTGCACTGGTTTTGAAAGTTGTGTTCCTGATTTTCTGCATCCCTTGATTGAGCAAATTGAATTTGATCAACAGGAACGCTTCAGCATTGAACGAGATTTCAGTTTAAGGTTTAAAAACGGACAAACGGAAAATAAAGTTTATGCGCTCAATTTCAGCCGTCACGGACATGGCATTTCAGAACCTCAAACAAGTTTGATGCCGTGGAAATCTGCAACTATTATCAACTCACTTTTAAAAAGCGAATTCTATAAACTTAAAAACGAACAAGCTAACTTTATTAATTTCTGCAGGGATTAAACATGAAAAAAACCATTCTCACGCTGTCTCTCATGAGTCAGGCGCTATCAGCGCAGGATTATTCTTTTGAAACGATCGAAATTAAGGCCGACAAAGAAAAGAAGTCGTATGCTCAAAGTACAGAAAGCATTTCTGTTTTACGCCAGGATGATAAAGCGACGCCTATTCACGACAACTCATTGGAAGCCATTAATGGCGTGGCCAACGTCACGGTTAATAAAGAAGATGAAACCTTCACTATTCGTGGTGTAAAAAATGTTGGTGTCACTGGCTATCAAAAAGACAACCTGGCTTCGATCCTCGTCGATAACATTTTTCAAACCGACCTTGCCATTAAAGCAGGAAGTTTCAATCTTTGGGACTTAGAAATTCTGGAAGTTTTTCGTGGGGCCCAATCAACAACTCAAGGGATAAATTCACTGGCGGGAAGTTTTAATATTTTTCACAATGATCCTAACAAAAATCAGGAAAATGCTCTTCAAGTCCAACAGGGAAATTATGGAAGGATGGGAGTCAATGTGATGACCAACACTCCTTTGATCGATGGTAAGCTCTACTCTCGTCTTTCGGGTATGGCCGTCAAAAGTGATGGATACATTGAAAACAAAACAACTAAAAGTGATGATTGGGCAAAAAAAGAAAATTATAATGCTAACATCGATTTCCTCTATAAAATTAATGACGAAGATGAAATCAAACTAACCAATAAGGTTTTTAAATCGAATTCTGGTGGAAACTACGTTCACGGTCCTAATCCTGAAGCACTTCAAGTTTTTGAAGACTCAGATTCATTAATCAAAACAAACAACGTGCAGTCTGGTTTGGAATTCAGCAAAAGAATTAACGATGATTTCACGAACCAGATGAACGTGAGTTATTCCAATTCCAACCAAACGACTTCGACAGACAGTGACCTCACATCTGCCAATCGAACAGGAGTAAGAAAAGATTATCACCGTGATAATTTTGTGAGTTTTGAAAATCTCTTTAAATACGAAAATGAAAAATTAAAAAATATCACCGGTGTGCACTTTCATCGTTTTTCGCTCATCGACAATTACGATTTTAACGTCATTCCTGTACCGAACAATCCTGTATCTCTAAACATCAAACAATATGTCGATAGAAAACGTAACACGTTCGCTGTCTTTGATTCTTTTCTTTATGAATTGACAAAAAATCATTCAGTGAATGTCGGTGGACGTTATGAGTACGTTGACAATGAATACCTGACAAACGTTTCAGGATCTCGAGTAGGATCGTCGGGAAGTGCGGCGATGAATGCTTACCTTGATCAGTATGTTCGCGACAGAAGTGGTGCGTACGGTGGTGATAAGGGAAAAGTAAAAATTTTACCAAAAGCGGGTTATGTTTATACACTCGACAATCATTCGTTGGGAGTTTCTTTTGTGGAAGGATACCGCACAGGTGGTGTGAGTATCAACCGTTACCGTACGACGGCCGTCGATTACAATCCGGAAACTACATACACCTATGAACTTTCTCATAAATTCTTAGCTGAACATTTCAACATTTCGACTAACGCTTTTTATACGAAATGGAAAAAACAGCAGGTTCAGGTTTCTCTCTCAAACGATTCTTACGATACACAAGTTACGAATGCGGGAGGTTCAGAATATTACGGAGGAGAAATTCAATCTAAAATCAAACTTACTGATGATCAGGATCTTAACTTCTCGGCAGGTTTTGTACAATCACGTTTCAATACATTCAAATTTAACAATAAAAACTACACAGGTAACGAATTCCCGAATGCCCCGAAATGGACCTTAATGGCCAACCATGGAATCAACTTTCTTGCTGATTGGCAGTTTAAAACAACTGCTCGATACCTGGGTGAATCGTATGCGGATGCAGAAAACACAAAAACTATTCCTGAACAGTTTTATGTTGATCTTGGTCTTCAATATTTTTATGGATCGTTCATTCCATCAATCACTGTAAAAAATGTTTTGAACAACAAATATGTCATCAATCGATTTACGAATCTTTATGGGACTTACTATCAGACAAGTGCGCCTCGTGAAATTATCGGAACACTTAGTTACGTGTGGTAAAAATGAAAAAATGGTTATCGAACATTCTCGTTAAGTATCTTGTAAAAAAAGCTGTCGTCCTCTCCAATGAAAAAATTGGTGAGGACTTCCAGCTCCTTACAATTAAACTGCCGAAGAAAAAAGAATGGATACCAGGACAAAAGATACAAATCAAAGTATCTGAGAATGAATTGAGAAGCTACACTCCTTCCATGTGGGCCGATGACAAGAGAACTTTTCAGACACTGATCTACAATCATCGCTCAGGTCCTGGTGCTTTGTGGTCTGAGCGCGCTTTACCCCAAACAAAAGTACAAGTCGTGGGACCTCGAAAATCGCTCGACATAAGAGAATTAAATAAGAACATTTTCTTTTTTGGTGATGAAACCACATTCGGTTTGGCGTTTGCACTCATTGAGAGTCATTACGTCTCATCTATTAAATGTTTTTTTGAAGGAAAAGAATCATCATTGCCGGCATTGAAGCATTTAGGACTTCATGAGCACTTTTTTCTTGTAAAAAGAGATGACGATAAACATCTGGATGATTGTTTGAAACAGATGTTGAGTGTGCATACAAACGAAGTCATTATCCTTTCTGGCAAACAAAACAGTATCGCTTATATGGAGAAAAAATTAATTGAAAAAGGTGTGCCTTTAGAGCTCATTCAGAAAAAGAGGTATTGGGGTTGGAAGAAATCTAGCCATTCAGCTTGAAAGCTATAGGGAATTTTAATTCAAGATCACTCGTTCCTAATTCAATGGGAAATGATTTGAAGTTTGTGATCTTCATGATCATACTAAGTGCAGCTTGATCCAGCATCTTGTGTCCTGATTCTTGAACAATTTTATGCTCTATTACTTCACCATTATTTTTGATGATCACACTGACAACGACCGTGCCTTCGAGCCCTCTTTTTCTGGCCATCAAGGGATATTCTTTACGACTTTCGATGAGACCACGAAACTCAATGAGGTATTTTTGTTTTGCTGAAAGAAATATAGCTTCTTGATCACCAGTTCCTCCGGCCACACCATTTTTTGAACCGGCTTCGCCTGTTCCCACTTCGGAGCTAGATGATCCGATTTCTTGTTGAGTATTTTTAATGATAGTTGGTCCAGATCCTGAAGTTGCTTTCATAGAGGCCGCTGCAGTTTTCTTAACTGGTTTACCATTCCCACCTACTCCATTGAGGTTAAGTGAAATGACATTGGGCAATTTCATCAACTCCGATGTTTCGTTCTGCTCGAAATCGGGCCATGAAAATGCAATGAGAATCACTGCATGAAAAATTACGCTGGCGATAAAACTAACTGAAGGTTTTGAATGAAGTAGAGCTTTCATGTGGGCCTTTTATACCTAAAAAGTACTTATTTGTCTAAGTCAATTTCGTGGCACTTTTTATATTTAAAATCGCCCCACCTTTATCTTTACTTTCATATCTGCCTAAATTAAATTCCCCCCAATGAAACAGAAAAGTTTTTTGAATATGAAAGGCGCAGGTAGACCCGCAAAACATGATCGCGGGATTCGTCATATTGCACGGGATGAATTCAATAGACTCACGGTTTTACATTTGACGGTTAAAATCGATAGAGCGAAAGCGGGTTTGAAGAATAAACAGACACTGAAACTTCTTTGGCATGCAATAAAAAAAGCACGCTTAAAAGGACTTAAGATTATTCATTACACGTTGGAATTTGATCACATCCATTTACTAGTCGAAGCTGACAATAAAGCGATCGTTGGTACAGGTATGCAGTCTTTTGGAATTTCCCTTTCAAAAGGAATTAACAAGATAAAAGGCCTTAGTGGGCAGGTTTTCAAAACAAGATATCATTTCAGAAAGCTTAAGACTCCGACTGAAGTCAAA
>CBIHOP010000211.1:0-5869 GCA_966211385.1 uncultured Bacteriovorax sp. | reverse complement strand
GATAATAATTTGTTTGTCTTCTTTAACTTGAAACTTTGAAGCTTTCACTTCATTCGAATCAAAAATGAGTTCGAGCTCGCTCGTTTCTCCTTTCTGAGTAAAGTTAATTGCTTTCATCTCTTCTGCAATAGCAAAGTTTGCTAACAGAAGGCCGATGACGGTAATAGATTGAAAAAATCCTTTTTTCATATAACTCATCCCTAAGTCACATCTATATTTTTCTGAGACTTACATCAAGTATAACATTAAAAAGAATTTTGGTTGCAAATTAAGATCAAAAAATAAGTTGAGTGAATTAGTCGTTAGATACAGGAATAACTGTTTCCAGATATTCATCCTGATCATAAACGTTACGGATTTTTTCAACAAGAACGACACCACCAGGTAGGATCGCTTTTACTTCGGCACCGTTTGGCCCTACTCGCATACCCTCTTTTAAGTAGTATGTATTGTTGTCTGTATCGCCCTGAACTTTGGCCATCGCCCTTCGTTCAGCTCCGATCATAATTCCGACGATGCGGATGCTTTCAATCGGTTTGCTTTCTATTGAGCCGATAATATTTGTAAAATAGCCGTCGCTAATACCTTTCCTTAAAGACGACTTCTTCTTATTAATTTTTCTTTTAAAGGGATCACGGAGATCCAACGGATTTTTTACTAGAGTTTTGCCTTTAAAGGGAACTGCTTCACCACTACTTTGTCCGAAAGCTACTCCTGCACACAACAAACAAAGAATTAAAAAATATTTCATTATACTTCTTCCTTCTTGGCCCTTCCTCTAGGAGCAGGTTTAGCTTCTTTAAACTGACTTTCAATTTGGTTAATACCACGATCTTCTTTATAGTTTATGTTGTAACGATAGGCTTCAAGCACAAACTCACCGCTAATTAATTGAAATTTACTACGTTGAGGTTGTTCCAACTTTTGGAATGACATTTTACCAACATTTAAGATTCTCTTATTCTCAGAGATTTTCTCGAACATAATGAGAAATTGAAGATAAGTAGCTTTGGCCTTGAAACGATATTGTCTAGCTAGATAAAATCCACGGTCTACTTCAGTCTCAGGACTGATGCTGACTTCTTTAATATTCACGTCATCAGCAATTTTTCTTAATAAGCCAATGTTTTCTGTATCGGAAATTTCACTTGGCAGTAGTTGCTGAGTTCTTTCGATTTCAATTGCTACTTTTTCAATTTTTTCTTTTGCTTCGTTGATGTTTTTATAGAAATTGGCAATCTCACGCTTCGTTTTTTTATTTCTGACAAGTTCCTGTTGAACGGCTTCTTGTTGTCCTATAACACTTGAATAACGTTCATCGCTTTCCATATAAAAGTTGAACATATTGAACAAGGCAAAACCAATGATGACCCAATGAATGTTTTTTAATAACTTTTCCATTAATTGGTTCTCATGTCGTAATTGACGACCTTGCCTTTCAATTCGAATACTTCAAATGTAGTTTGGACTCCATCGATCAGATCTGTTTTATTCTCTTGTTTTGACGGAGTAATTGTTCCACCGAAATATGGTGAGTCGTTTACCGCTGAAATAAACTCTCCGATTGCACGAGAAGAAAATGATGCACCTGAAATAGTGATTTCATTTTTCTCATTGATCACAAGTTCATTAAACCAGAGATCTTCAGGAATACTTCTAGCGATTTTTTCCAGAATTTTTTTAGGATTAGTTCTGTTCTTTAGAATCTCTTCTACTTGAGCAGAACGTGAACGAAGTTTACTTTCTTGAATTTTATAAGCTTCAAGCTGAGACTTGATGTTTGTATCCTTTCCTATCTCTGCTTTAATTTTTGCATTTTCAGAATTGAGAGCAGCTAATTGCGCCTCTGCTTCAGTAAATTTGTCGTTCAATGAACTCTCTAAGAACATTCCAGGGACATAATAAATGATCATGGCAATACCAACCATCTTCAGGTTGATTGCATTAAGATCAACTCCGAGTACGGTCGGAAGTTTTAAGGGTTCTTTTTTCTCGAGTAAGTTTAACTCAATCATTTAGCAAGACTCCTCATTGCTAAACCGATGGCCACAACCCCTTTGTATGAAATATCATTCAAGTCAGCTTCATCTATGTTGTTTTTGTTAAAAGTCATTGCAGAGAATGGATTGAGAATGTGCACTTCTGTTTCTAAAAGTTCTTGAAGTGCCTCTGCAAACCCTGGAAGCTGGACGCTTCCGCCTGTTATTACACATCCATCGAAAGTTTCTTCAGACGTTGAGCTGATCCAGAAATCCAATGTTTTTTTCAATTCAGTAAAAAAGCTATCCAATACTTGATTAATGAGCTCAACAATCTCTTCTGGAATGTTACCACTACCATCGCCATATATTTTTAAGCTTTCAGCTTCATTGTAATTAACACCCATCTGACGCTGAATTTCTTCTGTGATAGTGAGACCACCAATAGCAATCTCTTTAAAAAAAACTAAAACGCCATTTTTATAAATCATAAAATGGGTTTTCTGAGCTCCAACATCCATTAAGATCCACGTTTTACCGCGTACCTTAATTTCCTCTCCAAACACCGCTTCGATTACGTTTAAAGTAGCAGCCGCAGACATATCGACGATTTTTACACGTAGGTTTTGGCGTTCAACAATTTCTTTAAAGTTAGTGACGAGTACTTTCTTAGCAGCGCCAACAATGACGTCAACACCGCCCCCTTGGTTTTCACCGACAATACTAAAAGAGATATTTCCTTCATCAATTGGAAAAGGAAGATATTGTTCCATTTCCCACGTAACTTGATCTTCAATCTCTTCAACCGCACCCCCAGCGAGCTGCAATCTCTTCATGAGGGTATTTGGACCAGTTAATACAATGCAGGCGAACTTATTTGAAGAATTGAGCTTTTCAAGACCTATTTGCAAAGCTTTTAGAATTTCATCTTCTTTTTGAATTTCATCTTCAATGATTGTACCTTCTGGCAAATCAACGGATGTAAAACGATTAACCTTAAATTGGTTATCGCCAACTTTAGATACTTCGGCAAATTTAATGGCACTCATCCCGATATCAATACCAATCAGTCCCTTGGGTCCGACTTGAAACATCTCCCCAACTGATTCTTTGATACCTTCAATGATATTCTTAAGATCCAAAATTAATCATCCCATAAACGCGTTATGATTAATTATACAGTTATTAAATGATTAGTTTCAAGGAATATATGCCATGAGCATTCGATAGAAATCGGGAAGGAAAATCTGAACGGATGCTACAACTATTATGAATGGTCCAAATGGAATGTGATTCTCTCTTTTCATAATTTTTATTGCAATTAAAAGCAGTCCTATCAGAGCTCCTAGAAAGCAACTCAAAAAAATATTCTGCATGACCATGATTGGGCCTAGAAAAATTCCAAGCGCTCCATAAAGTTTAATATCTCCGCCACCTAATCCAACCTGGCCTTTGAGTTTATAAAATATCCAGCTAACTAATAATGGAAAGCCTAATCCTAGTAGCCCTCCGATTAAGCCTTTCATCCATTCACCTTGCAAAATAGCCATAATTCCAAAGAGTGAAGCAAGATAGATGTTGATCGAATCAGGTAATATCTGATGTTTTAGATCAATTACAAAGTGAACGAGAAACGCACAAAAAATGCTAAAAAACATGAAATACTGGGTAATGCTCGTTAGATTAAGTTCATGAGGCATGAGCAGTATGCTTGCGATGGCCGAAATTATTTCGATTAATGGATAGAGTGGAGAAATTTTCGACTTACAGCCTGAACATTTTCCTCTAAGAAATAGGTAGCTGAGTACCGGGATGTTCTCCCACCAGGTAATAACTTTGTTACAAGTTGTGCATGAAGATCTCGGAAAAGCGATGTTTATGTTTCGTGGCAGTCTATAAATGAGAGCATTTAAAAAGCTTCCAATCATCGCACCAAATAGTCCGAAGAAAAAAGTAATCATAATTAATCCAAACTTTTTGTGCGAAAAATATTAAGCAGAATCACCATCAGAAATGAGAGATAAAATAAAGCATATGCATTTGTAGTTATCAAATATTCTGTTGAAACGTTTTGCTTGTATAGAACAAAATCCTTTAGGTTCAGTCTATAGAAATTCGGTATTAAAACAGAAGAACACTTTATAACAAAATCAAAAAACAAAGAATTTTTAGTAAAAAATAACTTTGATGTTTCATTTAAGGCGTGTCCAGTCACAAAGACGCTTAAAGAAAGAATCACAGAAAGTGTAGTATTAGTTATAAGTGAAAAAAGAACTGCAAATGACATGATGAAAATTGCTTCAATTAAAGAGAAGTAAATCGTCCACAAAAATAATTTCTGCCACTGACCTCCGAAGAACAAATAAAGCGAACAACTGAGAATACCCAAAACCAGAGTATTGATAAGAAGCACAGATGAAAGCCCAATCATTTTTCCAAATAAAAATGATGTTCTTGATATTGGTCTGGAAATGACCATATATATAGTTTTCTGCTCAATCTCTTTAGCTAAAAGTGTTGAGCCAATGAAGATAGAAATAACGAGATTTGAAAGAGACATTATTCCAAAGCCCACATCTAACGCGACCTTGGTTGGTGCTCCATAAGCAAATTCCGATGCAACATAACTTAAAACGAGTAATCCAAATCCTAAAAACAAAATACTCAACATGACTTTGCTTCTATAAACTTCAAGGAAAGTATATTTTGAGACAACCAGCAAACTTTTCATTGTTTAATCTTGTAGATAATTTCTTCTAAGGTGAGCTTATCTTTTTCAACTTCTATAATATTGATATTGGCCTTAATGAGATCCGATAAATACTGATTTTTTTCCGATTCACGAATTTTAGCGACAGCTAGTTTGTCATTTTCCATATAGCTGACAGTGTAATAATCATTTGAATTTTTATGAATTAATTCATCAATTGAACCTTCATAAATCAGCTTTCCTTTTTCAATGAAAACTACTTTATTACAAATTTGTTCAACATCAGCGACGATATGACTGCTGAAAAAAATCGTCACACCTTGTTTGTTTAAATCCGAAAGAATACTTTTAAAATCCTTTCTCCCCATCGGATCAAGCCCTGAAAGAGGTTCATCAAGAACAAGAAATTCTGGCTCATGAAATATAGCACTGACAAAACCTAGTCGTTGCTGCATTCCTTTTGAATATCCCTTAATTTGTCTATCAAGAGCATGATTAATGGTAAGTCGCTCAGTCCATTTCTCTATTCTCGCTTTGAGTAATTCATTGCTTAATCCGTTCAATTTTCCAGTGTAAGTTAAAAACTCTCGACCAGTTAGGTGTTGGTAAAGATATGCCCTCTCAGGTAAATATCCTATTTTTGAACGAATCGAAACGTTTGTATTTCCCAGAGAAGAATCAAAAATGATTTCGCCACTTGTTTGTTTGCTAAAATCCATCAGACATTTAATAAGCGTTGTCTTTCCGGCGCCATTAGCTCCCAAAAATCCAACTAAATCACCTTTTCGGATTGAAAAACTAACATCAGACAAAGCGTAATGTTCTTTTTCCCAAAAGTTATTTTTAAATTTTTTTGAAATTTTTTCGAAAGTAATCATTTATATGGCTATTATATATGATGTATGAAAAATGCAAATACATCACATAAACTCATTTCCATTTTCTTTATCATTGCATTTTTGTCAGGCTCCATCTACTTCAAGTCCTTAAGTGACAAACCACTCCTGGTCGTTTCAAAGCAAGACTCTACACTCAATCTTGATTATAAAATCTGGGAGTTTTTTCATATTGGACAGAAACGGCTGATTTCTTCTCTTATGTGGATATCGACAATTATTGAAAGCGACGTTGATCATTAAAAAAAGCGTGATTTAAATAGCTGTATGTTTATTAGGTTTAA
>CBIHOP010000210.1:0-5874 GCA_966211385.1 uncultured Bacteriovorax sp. | reverse complement strand
GATGTCTATCTGACGAATCCTGGGTTAGTTCCCCTGAGAGATTTAATCGTGCTTTCACAAGAAACGATGAAAGTCATCAAACGCAATTTGGTTCTTTCACTTCTTTATAATTCATTATCAGTAATTGCTACATTTGCAGGAGTGATTTCTCCTCTGGTTGCAGCGATAATTATGCCAGTAAGCTCATTAACTGTTGCCGTATCGGTACTTATTGGAACTAAAAAGTTGAGAACTTTATGGAAGTCATAACATTACTCATACCACTCTCCATCATGCTGGCCTCATTTTTTGTGGCCGGTTTTTTTTGGATGATCTTTAAAGGACAATACGATGACCTAGATACACCAAGTTTAAGAATGCTATTAGAAGATAAATATAAAACGAAAAACGATCACGAAAAGGAAGTAAAATGAGTAATCGAAAGCTAGAAGTCTTCTCCTATGACGATCACATCGTCAGAATGTTTTTTATTGCAACTGTCATCTGGGGTGTCGTGGCCATGTTATTGGGTATCACGATCGCCTTCCAACTTGCAGAATGGAAATTAAATTTCGGTCTGCCTTGGATTACATTTGGACGTCTTCGTCCACTCCATACGAATGCGGCCATTTTCGCATTTTGCGGAAACGCTATTTTTGCAGGTATCTATTACTCACACCAACGTCTCTTGAAAGCGAGATTGTTCAACGATCTCCTTTCTAAAATCCACTTTTGGGGATGGCAGCTGATTATCGTTTTGGCAGCTGTTACACTTCCATTAGGGATCACGACTGGTAAAGAATACGCAGAGCTTGAATGGCCTATCGATATTCTTATCACGTTGATCTGGGTTGTTTTTGCTGTTAACTTTTTCGGAACGATTCTCCGTCGTCGTGAACGCCACATTTACGTTGCTATCTGGTTCTATATTGCAACGATTTTAACAGTAGCAGTTCTTCACATCATCAACTCACTTGAGTTGCCTGTAACGTTCTTAAAATCATATTCAGTGTATGCTGGTGTTCAAGATGCTCTTGTTCAATGGTGGTATGGTCACAACGCTGTTGCGTTCTTCTTAACGACTCCATTTCTTGGTTTGATGTATTACTTCATTCCAAAAGCTGCGAACCGTCCAGTTTACTCTTACAGACTTTCAATCATTCACTTTTGGTCACTGGTCTTCATTTATATTTGGGCCGGTCCTCACCACCTTCTCTACACAACACTTCCAGAATGGGCACAAACGCTCGGAATGGTATTCTCTATTGCTCTTTGGATGCCAAGCTGGGGAGGTATGATCAACGGTCTACTTACTCTTCGCGGAGTATGGGATAAAGTTCGTACAGATCCTCGTCTAAAATTTATGGCCATGGCCCTTACATTCTACGGAATGGCGACTTTCGAAGGACCACTTCTTTCAATTAAATCAGTAAACGCTATTGCCCACTTTACAGACTGGATTCCAGGACACGTTCACGCTGGTACAATCGGTTGGAACTATATGCTAGTGGCCGGGATTCTTTACTTCATGGTTGAAAAACTATGGAACACAGAACTCTACTCTAAAAAACTTGCGAACATTCAATTTTGGTTAGCGACTGTTGGTCTTGTTTTCTACATCGTTTCAATGTGGATTGCTGGTATTACACAATCTCTAATGTGGAGAGCGATGGATGCAACTGGAAAACTTGTTTATCCAAACTTCATTGAAACAGTTGTAAAAATTGTTCCAATGTACTGGTTGAGAGCGATCGGTGGTACATTCGTTTTCGTTTCTTTCCTTATCTTTGCTTACAACCTTTATAAAACTGCGAAGAAAGGAACTGTTGGAGAAGAAGAAAAACTTGAAGCCTATGCGCTTGATGATCACTCTGTTGAGCATGGAGCTTCTGCCCACAGATCACTTGAAGGTATGCCGATGATTTTCGCTGTCCTTTCATTGATTGCGATTCTTGTTGGTTCGGCGATTGAGATCGTTCCTTCAATCATGGCGCCTAAATACATTGTGAAGAACACGGCGATCAAACCTTACAAACCGCTTGAACTTCTTGGTCGTGATATTTATATCCGCGAAGGCTGTTACCTTTGTCACTCACAAACTGTTCGTCCAATGACTCACGAAGTACTTCGTTACGGGAAAGCATCTGATGCTTCAGAATTCGTCTACGATCACCCATTTCAATGGGGATCAAAAAGAACTGGTCCAGACTTAGCGAGAGTTGGTGGAAAATATCCGGATATGTGGCACTACCGTCACTTCTGGGATCCACGTGAAGTAACTCCAGGCTCAATCATGCCTCGTTATACTTGGCTCTTTAACAATAAAACTGATTACTCGACACTCGTGAAGAAAATGGAAGTTATGAAAACACTAGGTGTTCCATACTCTCCAGAAGAAATCAAAAATGCTGTGGCCGATGCTCAAGCACAAGCTGAAAGCATTAGGACAACTCTCGTAGCTGCTGGTGTGTCTGAGAAGATTGCTGATAAAGAAGTTGTTGCACTCATTGCTTACATGCAAAGAATTGGTTCAGACTTCAAAAATGCGGAGGAAAAATGAAACAGGCCGTATTAGCTAATTGGGATTTACCATTACTCTCAGTCGCTGCTCTCATTTTATTTGTTGTTTGTTTCTTTTGTTACACACTTTGGACTTACCGAAAAAGTAATAAAGAAATGTATGATGCGGCTTCGTTTATTCCCCTCAATGATGTTCCAACAATGAAATTGGAAGGAAAATAATATGAAAGATAAAAATGACAAAACAGAGTTACACGTAGAGGCCGATGAGCGGCCACTACTATTAGATCATAACTACGATGGCATTCAGGAGCTCAATCACCCCCTACCATTTTGGTGGAACTTTTCATTCTGGATTGGGATCATCTTCGCTATTGGATACTTCGTTTATTACCAATACATGGGTGGTAAATCATTGAGAGAAGAATTCACTGCAGATTATGCACGAGTTCAGTCAATAATGGCGGAAGAAAAGAAAAAGCACGGCTCTTTTAATCAGGAAGTTTATGCTGCTCTTTTGGCCAAAGATGCTCTTAAAAAAGGAGAAGAAATATTCAATAATAACTGTGTCGCTTGTCACTTAGAAAAGGGTAAAGGCGATATCGGACCAAACCTCACTGACGAGTATTGGTTATGGGCGAAAAGTACGCCTGAAACAATCTTCCCTATCGTTTATAACGGTGTATTGGAAAACGGGATGCCTAACTGGAACGAAACTCTCTCGACTGAAGAAATTTATCAAGTTGTTGCTTATGTTCACAGTTTGAAAAATACTCATCAGCCTGGAGGTAAGGCACCTCAAGGAAATAAGGTAGAATGACTAAGAACAGGTTTGAATTAGATCCAGAAAAACTCGCAACGACTGATGATTCAGGTCACCGAGTTTATCTATATCCTGAAGAAGTTGAAGGTAAATGGAAAACGAGAAGACAATGGGTTTATTGGATTCTAATTGCTGTTTATTTGATTCTTCCGTGGATTTACATCAATAACAAACCTGCTCTCATGCTCAATATTTTCACACGTGAATTCACATTCTTTGGATCAATATTTCACGGTATTGATCCAATGCTTATCTTTCTTGTCGTTGTCTCTGGACTTTTTTTTATCGCTTTTTTAACCAGTTCATTCGGACGCGTTTGGTGTGGTTGGGGCTGTCCTCAAACAGTATTCATTCAAAGTCTTTTTATGAAGATTGAAACCTTCATTGAAGGATCTGCTCGCACCAGAAAAGATAATGATCGTGCTCCCTGGACTGTACAGAAATTTACTAAACGTGCACTTAAATGGATCATCTTCACTCTGCTTTCGTTACATATTGCACATACATTTATTGGTTACTTCATAGGGCCTCGCGAACTCTTGCAGATGAGCCTCCAATCACCGCTTAACAATCTTGGATTTTTTTCGGCGACGATGATTGTCAGCTTCATCATTCTTTTGGACTTCGGTTGGTTTCGTGAGCAATTCTGTATCATCGTTTGTCCTTATGGACGTATGCAGTCTGTCATCATGGATGAAAATTCGCTTGTCATTGCCTACGATGCAAAACGCGGTGAACCTCGTCGCGGATCTCCTGGAAGTAAAACTCAACCCGAAGGCGATTGTATCAACTGCTACAATTGCGTAAAAGTATGTCCTACCGGAATTGATATCCGTCACGGCACTCAAATGGAGTGTATCGCTTGTACTCAGTGTATTGATGCTTGCGATGAAATTATGATCAAAGTAAAAAGACCAACCGGGCTTATTCGTTATAGTTCTGAAAATGAACTTAACGGTAAACCTTGGAGAAAATTTTCGGCGCGTTCGGTATTCTATATTTTGACAGCAATTTTTCTGCTTTCACTGTTTACATACTTTTTACGTTCAAGTGAAAATCTGCAGCTCGTTTTCTTACGTGGGCAGGGAGCACCTTTCACGGTAGTCGATACTTCTCACGTACGTAATCATTTTTCTGTAAAAATTTCTCACCAGGGCGAGGAAACCTTCGATATTAAATTTGAAGTGGCCGATCCAGACGTAAAATCAAAAATTAATTTGATTACACCAGCTACTTCGATGACACTTGATCGAGCAGAGAAGAAATTCATTCTCTTCTTTAACTTTGATCGTTCCATCCTTACTAATGGAACAAGAAAAATAAAAGTAAACGTCGTTGATCGACACAACAATAACGTTCTTTCTTCTAAAGAGGTTACGCTTGTCGGTCCTTGATTTTCTTCCATGGGTCTCATTGGTGGCCGGCCTTTCAGGCAGTCTTCACTGCGCAGGCATGTGTGGTGGATTGGTTACAGCAAGCTGTTCTAACAATACAGACGTCATTCGCTATCAATTCGGAAGACTGACAGGTTATATGGTCCTCGCAGGCATTGGAGCGGCCATTGGAAGCGTTTTAAAGACGGCCTATCATCCAGCTCTCTCCCTCTTCACCGCATTCATGTTAGGTGGCTTTTTCATCCTTTGGGGAATTGAAAGTTATAGAGGTAAAAAAACAAATTGGTCATCTCGAGTGAGTGCCAAAGTTGGTCGCGTCTCGAGTCTCTTTTATGGAAAAATCTGGAAACGTTTCATCTATAAAAATGAATCGATGACGAAATCTTTTTTCACAGGACTTGCATCCATCTTTCTTCCTTGTGGATTACTTTACGGCGTTGTCCTCTCACAAGCGGCCCTCGCTCACAGTGCAAGCGAAATTGCTCATGTCTTTTTTTCTATGTTCTTTTTTTGGCTCGGAACACTTCCCGCGATGATTTTTGCTCCTCAGTTGTTTAAGAAAATTTTGATTCCACTCAAAGAGCGTTTACCGAAAGTATTTGCGATGGGACTCATTATGATTGGATTAGCGACGATTGGAGTGAGAGTGAAAAATATCGATAGTGCCTGGGCAGGAGAAAAAGCTGGAGGCACAAAAACTGAGTCTGCGCCTCACTGCCATTAAAATTCTATTCGCGATCGTGATTCATTTTAGCTTTAACCCACATTGACCAATATAAGGCCAATACGATAAGCCCGAAGACCACTACGTGGATCACTTCAATTTGAAGGTTTGTCAGTTGAGCTGTTGGGACACGAGAAGGCTCTAAAGGTCCTTTTTGAGGAACCCAAGAAGTTGGATAGATCTTGATACCTTGTTCGTTGATAACTGGAGCTGGTGGCATTTCAGGTGCCTTAACTTTTTTTTCCATAGATGCTAATTCCCTTAATGTTTCAATCTCTTGTCATAATAATGAAGCAGGCCTTAAATCGCAAGAAAATCTATACGCCTTGCTACTTCAAAAGCCCCTTCAGGCGATTAAGCTCTTGCTTTTCATCATCAGGAATATCCGTCCCTGCTGAGCCGCTATATCCGAACACTGTGTTGTCTTCATACTC
>CBIHOP010000209.1:0-5878 GCA_966211385.1 uncultured Bacteriovorax sp. | reverse complement strand
ATTCTTCTTTTGGTAAGGATTGGAGTAGGAGGTTTTGCTTTGGTGAAGCTGCCTGGACCAGATCTTCCCCCTTTGAGACGAATAAAGATAGACCAAATAGTGTTCTCAGAACCATTGAACAAATCCTCGTTTTTTTTACAAACATGTCCTCTAAGTATATAGTTCTCTTAAACACACCACAAGTCTCTCTAAGGATCTAAGTTTGAAAGAAATGAGTTTTTGGGAACACGTTGAAGAGTTACGCAAAATGTTTATGCGTGTTGCGATCATATTGGCCGTGGCCTTTGTTTGCACAACCTATTTTGCCGATGACATCACTGAATATTTACTGGCCCCACTGCGCGCTTCTCTACTTGATACAAAAGCTGGGGTCATCGTTTATCACAACATTTTTGATAAAACGTTAGTTCAATTAAACGTGAGCATTTGGTGGGCGATCATGTTCTCGTCACCATTTTGGTTTTATCAAGTATGGTCGTTCATTCGTCCTGGACTTTATTCCCATGAAATAAAAATGGTGAAACCATTTATGATTTTTGGATGGGTTCTTTTTATCGGAGGTATGGCCTTCGGTTATTATCTCGTGTTTCCGTTCGCCTTTAAATTTCTTTCTATGTATGGCGTCTCCAATGTTGAGGCCAACATCAACCTTAAAGACTACATCTCCATGTCGAGCCAAATCCTGCTGCTCATGGGAGTGCTTTTTCAATTTCCGAACATTCTTCTCATTCTTGGTTTTATGGGACTGGTTACTAAACAAGTTCTTCGCAAATTCCGGCGTTACGTTTATGTCGGACTTGCTGTTATTGCGGCCATTTTCTCTCCGGCCGACGTGATCAGTATGCTGGCCGTCTGGATTCCACTTCTTGTGCTTTATGAATTGGGTATTATCCTTGTTGCCTGGATTGTTCACCCCTACCTCAGTAAAGTACACTTAAAAAAATAGGATTTGATTCATGACACTTTTTAAAAAAATTTTAAATGAATTGCTGCTGCCTTTGATTCTTTGCTGGTTTCTCATGACTGTGTTTGTAGATATCTTCACCGTTCCTGTCGTTTTTAGAAATGTAAAAAGTCTTCAGGAAGCAGGTAAAGTCGGAATGATGGTTTTTTCTCGTTACAATATCTTTGAAGTTGTTTTTGGAACAATCATTCTCATTACTGCACTTCTAAGATTTCCTTCGCGCAAGATTTTTTATTTTGCTCTTCCGCTTTTTACCCTTTCATTACTTTATACATTCATCATGACTCCTAAAATTATCGCTCTTACGGAAGCGATTCACATGACGGCAGTAGGTGATGCTCAATACGCCATTCTTCAAAGTGAACACGCTAAATTTCACAATATGTACCGTCAGTTTGATACGACAAAACTCATTGTCCTTCTCATCTTCTTCGGTGTTGTGTTTGTAGATAAAATTAAATCGAATAAGGAAACTGTATGATTCTTATCACTGGTGGCGCAGGCTTCATTGGAAGTGTTCTGGCAAAAAAACTAAATGACTTGGGTCATGAAGATTTAGTCATCGTTGATAAACTTGAATCATCGACGAAATGGAAAAATCTTCGCGGCATTAAATATAGCGAATATATTCACGCGGATGAGCTTTTCGCTGGCGAGTATGATGATCTCATTGCTGAAGCAGATCTTGTATTTCACATGGGCGCTTGCTCTGCTACAACAGAAAAAGATGTCGACTTTCTGATGAGAAACAATGTGGCCTATACGAAAGCACTCTTTCGTTTTGCCGCTGCTAAAAATATCCCATTTATTTACGCGAGCTCTGCTGCTACTTATGGTGAAGGGGAGCAAGGGTACAGTGATGATCATTCAAAAATTCCATCACTCTTACCTATGAATCCTTACGGCTATTCAAAACAATTAGTCGATGAGTGGATTTTAAAAGAGGAACACAAACCAGATCATTGGTTTGGTCTAAAATTTTTTAATGTCTATGGACCGAATGAATATCACAAAGAAGATATGCGTTCGTTAGTTCACAAGGCATTTGAACAGATCCAGCAAATGGGAAGTGTGAAACTTTTTAAATCACACCGCCCGGATTTCAAAGATGGGGAACAGCTGCGTGACTTCATCTACGTAAAAGATGTTGTGCAGGCGATGCTTCTTCTCGCTGATCCGGAAAAGAGTGCTCACTCGGGAATCTACAATTTAGGTACAGGGAAAGCGAGAAGCTTTCACGATCTCGTTAAAGCAACATTCAAAGCGATGAACAAAGAAGCGAAGATTGAATTCATCGATATGCCGGAATCCATTCGCGGGCAGTATCAGTACTTCACGGAAGCGGACATGACGAAAATGAAGAAGGCCCTTCCGGAAATGACGTTCACATCTCTGGAAGAGGGAGTCGCAGACTACGTGCAAAACCATCTCATGAAACCGAACCCGCACTGTTAAGGAGTTATGATGAAATTCCAAGGTGGAGTAAAAGAGGCCGCAAAGATGCTCGCAGGACTGTCTAAATCGGCCCGAGAAAAGGTTTTAGAAATAATAAGTAAGAAAGATCCTGTTATGGCGCAGACGCTCCATAAAAGCATGTATACGCTCGAGGACCTGCAATACCTCACTCCTATTATGGTGATTGAACTTGTTCGCTCGATTAAAGTACCCGACTTAGGACTTGCTTTAAGAATTGCCTCTCCTGAACTTAAAAATCATTTTCTCAAGAATACTCCCAGAGGAATTCGCCAGGAATTAGAAGAAATCCTCATGGGTCCGCCTCAACTAACGTCCAAAGTAGAGGAAGCTCAAGAGCGAATAATGGCCGTTGTGAGGGAGAAAATCGATAAAGGGCAGCTCATCATCAACAAAGACGGCAGCGATACTCTCATCTAAATTTCTGACTTTATATCTCTTGTCACCACTTGCTTCTCTTAACTGGTGTCGCTTTCACATCTCCAGTCACCAATAGCACCAGCTAAATTCATCAACTATTGTTTGCCATAGGACCAACTTGCTGAATTCCGTAGGACCAGAAATTAGTTTTTACATAACTAGTTTGGCATGAAGTTCGCTTTATATATAAGCAGAGGATGAAGAGAGTCTAGGATGGATGCTTCTGACTTCGTTTTTTTCTAGGATGGGAGAAAACCAAATGATGGCCAAGGAATGGAGACTAAAACTTTACAGGGGAAACCATGAGAGACCAGACAAGCGGAAAAAAAGGATTTTTCACCATTTCTGAGCTACAAAAAAACGTTTCAAAATTTTTCTCACTCCTAATGCATCCACCCCGACAACTTGTGCCCGTGCGGGTCCTCGTTCCTGTAAAACGTGTCCCACAAGCGAAAAGGGATTGGTAAAGTTAATAATCTAATTATTAGCTAGTAAGCATGAAATAAAATTATTTAACGTTTAGGCAATTAAGGCGTACTTTCATTCCCTATGAAGTACGCCCTTTTTATTTGGTCCATTCTTTTCTTTATTCATTCAGCTCAATCTGCTGAACCATCTGCAGCTTCTATCCATTCATTCAAACAATCAAAGGCCATTTTAACGCTCGTTCAGTTTATGAATGAAGTAAAAGAAGATCTGCCGGAAGCCGTCCTCTTAAGCGACAAAAAATTAAAAATCACTCAACCAGAAAATTGTGAAGAAGTACCAGCTCATGTTGTCTTAAATGAAACATTAAAAGGTATCAAAAAAGTTATTCGTTTTTATCCAGATGAAGAACTCCCTCTAGAAGAAGCATACGCAGATCTTGAAAATTATATCGGCGGTAAAACTTACACAAAATGTGTGATTGAGCGAATCGCACGCGAACAAAAAATCAAAACTTTTTATTATCTCAATACATTAGATCGCAAGGCCGTTCGTATGGACATAATAACCCTGCTCTCTAATGAGTAGTGAAAAAATGAGTCCACAACAATTCAGACTTCATACATATTAAGGGCCATTCAGGCCCTTTTTTCATTTGATCAAAGCATTTCAGGTTGGCACGGGCCATGCACACTACATTCTCGAAACGGCTCAGGACGAGTTGTTTTAGCGAGAAAGGATTTTTCGCGTTTATCTCGAAGGAATGTAATGAACACCACAGGAGTACATATGAACCTCGAAACGTTAAAGCAATTTGAAAATCTTTTCATCGAGCTAAAGAAAAACACTCTTAATGAAATGAAAAAAGATGAGCCATCATTTGAGAAAGGTGATGAAGTTGATCTTACGCAAGAAGAGCGTTCACGTGAAATCGAGCTGAAACTTCTTGGACGTCAGAACTTCATGCTTAAAAAAATCGACAATGCTCTTTTTAAAATAAAAAACGGTACGTACGGAATTTGTGAAGAGTGTGATGGAGAGATTGAAATGAATCGTCTTCGCGCTCGCCCAGTTGCTACTCAATGTATCGCTTGTAAAGAAGAAGAAGAAAAAGGTGAGGGGCAAATGCTTTACGAAAAGCGCTCACACACTCAAGGTAAAGGATTTGGTCCAAACGTAATTCCGCTTAGAGCACATGTTCAAGAATTAGAAAATGTGATGGCGATCAATTCTGACTATTAATTATTTACAAAAGATTTCTATTTAAGCCCCCTTATTACAGGGGGTTTTCTTTTTTGTGCTAAAATTGTTGGCAATCATCTTACGGCTAACTTTTTCATTTTACTCCAAGTCATTGTTTGCCGATGAACTCATAAAAGTGTGATTCTTTCTTCTATAATAAATTTATCTTAAGACACTCTTTTAAAATTTAATTGAAACAGGTGGATTTATGGCAGTAGTACTCGTTTTAGAAAGATCGGATAAAAAAGATGACCCCAAGGTAGAAATACCAATTGTAAAAAAAATAGTTTTAGGGCAGTCGCCTTATTGTGATGTCACACTCAATGATAAAATGGTTGCGAAGATGCAATGTGAAATTGAATTTTCAAAATCAGGTCATATTGTCGTGACGAACGTTGATCAAAAGCGCGATGTGTTTTTGAATAAATCAAAACTTAAACGTGCCGGTCTAAAACTCGATGATGTTTTAAAAATAGGTCCTTTCGTTTTAAGAATCGATCCGACAAAACTCACACCGGAAGAATCGGCCGTGATTAATACTGAGTTTGAAGAATACGTTTAAGATTATTTAGACTCTCAGCTGTTGCATCTTTTTTTGAAGGTGCTGGATCTTTTTCATTATAACCTTGTTCTTTAAGCCATTCTAAAAGCTGAGCACTTGTCGTCTCGTTAGAGGCAGGCACTTTTTGTTCAGCTTCCAACTCATAGGCGATATTTCCATCTTGGTGAGTTTCACCCATAGTGAGATCTAATTGAACTGATTTAAGTTTTACTTTGAGGGAGAGTCGCTGCTTTTTGTTGGTGTGGGTAACGAAATAATTGGATTGACCTTCGCATGGTGGACAATGTGTCTGATTAAAAAGAATAACTCCTTTTTCATGCAACCATTGTTGAATATTCTTTGCTGAGCTGAGTGCGATGGGGTTTAAATCTTTAAGTTGATTGTTGTAGGTTAGGATCATGGGCATGAGGTGTTCAGGCCCATTAATCTCTTTACGGTAAGACGTTGTCTCATTGACTGTAAAAAATCCTATTTTGGTTTGCGAGATTTTTTTCTGGACCTGCCATTCAGCTCCATCAGCTTTTAACATGAGTCTCATCTTAAAATGGGGAGCTAAAACGTATTTTTCCTTTTCATAAAGATCAAAATAAAAATCCTCGCGTGATTTTTCTTTCGCCTTTAAGACCACGAATTTTTCTCTTAAAGTTTGATAATTAGAAGCAGAAAGAGGGAGATTAAACTCCCTCTCAATTTTATCTTGGGCAAAAAGTGTTGATGAAAGTACAAATAGGATAATTAAAAATTTTCGCATGTACAGAAATTACCAGAAGAGCTGGATAATGTCTGTACAT
>CBIHOP010000208.1:0-5878 GCA_966211385.1 uncultured Bacteriovorax sp. | reverse complement strand
CTCCTGGAAGCGCAGGGCTGGTCATACAGAATCTTTTTTTAGGTTTGCGTTTTGATATACGACTAGCGATGTTTATGTTGGTTCCGGCCATTATCTTCATCAATCTGCCGCTCAATCCGGCCTTTAAAGTAAGGTTCCATAATGGTCTTTATACAATCTTGCTGGGATTTGTCTCATTCCTCTACGTCGTGGATATTGGCTATTTCTCATACTTAAAATCGAGATTGAATGCGACGATCATTCAATTCTTCAAGAACCCGATCATTTCATTTGAAATGGTACGTGAGTCGTATCCATGGTTTTGGATCCTCTTGCTCGTCATCGCAATGACTGTTCTCATCTGGTTTTTGATTCGTACGTTCATCACACCAAAACTTTTGGGATCTCCTCTCAATGCAAATAACCGCACTCGCTTTTTTGGCGCAGTACTTTTCCTTTTCTTTTTTGCCTGGGGAATTTACGGATCAATTAAAGCTTATCCACTTCGTTGGTCAGAGGCTTTCTCGACTCCAGATTCTTTTGCCTCAAATCTTTCGCTAAATCCTGTCCTGTACGTTGCTGATACTTACACTTTCCGTGTAGCTGAATTTGAAAAAGAAAAAGCTTCTGAGTACTACGATGTAGTGGCGAATTTTTTAGGTGTCGATTCACCAGATAAGAACAATCTCAATTTCGTAAGAAGTTTTCCTGGTGACGAAACAAAACGTTTAGGTAAACCAAACGTTGTCGTCATCGTTATGGAATCAATGGCGTACTTTAAAACAGGAATCGGTGGTTCAGCTGTTAACCCTACACCATTTATCGATTCCCTGGCGAAAGAGTCACTTCTTTTTACAAATTTCTACACGCCCACAGTTGCGACAGCACGATCAATTTTCGCGGCAGTCACAAGTATTCCTGATACATCAAAAGTTAAAACGGGCTCTAGAAATCCTCTTGTCGTTAATCAACATACCATTATGTCAGAGTTCGATGGTTATCAGAAATATTACTTTCTTGGTGGATCGGCGAACTGGGGAAATATTCGCGGAGTTTTCTCCAACAACATTCCTAATTTAAAAATTTACGAAGAAGGTTCGTACAAATCTCCACGCGTTGATGTTTGGGGAATTTCAGATTTAGATCTTTTTAAAGAGTCGTTTGCTGTTTTAAGTGATGATGAAAAAACACCTAAACCATTTTTTGCTTTTATTCAGAGTTCAGGTTTTCACCGCCCTTACACCATCCCGGAAAACAGTGATGATTTCAAGGCCCTCACAGCTAAAGAAATCTCTATGAAAGAACTATTGGATTATGGTTTTGATACACTTGAAGAATACAATGCCATGAGACTGCAGGATTACTCACTTGGACGTTTTTTCGAAATGGCGAAAAAAAGCAAGTGGTATGACAACACGATCTTTGTTGTTTTCGGTGATCACGCATTACCAGATATGCAGGCGAAAAACGTTCCAATGTGGAAGCGAGGATTACAAAACGGTTACCACGTTCCATTCATCATTCACGGACCAAAATTTGTTCAAACCGGAATCGAAACTAAAATTGCATCTGAAGTTGATGTGATGCCTACTCTTGCAGGAATGGCCGGTATTCCGTACAAAACGAGAAGTTTAGGACGCGATCTTTTCAATCCAAAGTTTGATACCTACCGAGCTGCTTTCTCATACAACTGGTCTGCTCCTTTCAACATCAGCCTTGTGGATAGTGAATTTTACTTCGATTACATCCCCTATAATGGCCAGGGAAAATTAGTGAAATACGGTGAATCGAATGACAACGTTAAAGATATGTATCCTGAAAAATACAAAGAGATGGAAGCTCTGACAAAAGGCCTTTACGAGTCAGCGCGATTTATCATGAACAACAATCCACATATTCCTTAGAATTCTTTTGATTTCCATTTCGGATCTGTAAGCCCATTCGTTAAGAAGGCTTCCAGATCCGACATTTCTTCTTCCGTCAGTCCCAATCCCTGTCTTAAAAATGGTGCTTGTATCGCTCCGAAAATTTCTTTCATTGTTTGCGAATCATTCAAGATTTCAACTTCCACTGGAAATTCTCTACGACGTTCAGGAGTGAGGTCGAAATGATGAAGAGAATGGCGAATATTATTATAGTGAGTGATAACTTCTTTAATCGTCTTGAATGCACCATTGTGCATGTAAGGCGCAGTTAATCCCACATTAATCAGCGAAGGAGTTTTGAAAAAATGATTACGGAATGTTTCGTTATTAATTTCTCCACGACCGCGATCTTGGGCCGTTGGTTTTGCACCAATGTGAGGAACTCCAACCGATGTGAAAAAGATATTAAGACCAAGCATGTTTCCCTGGTGACAGGTAATACAGCGTCCGCGATCGATGAAAACCGCCAAACCTTTTTTCTCTTTTTCAGAGAGTGCTGTATCGTCGCCAGCGACATAACGATGAAAGGGGCTTGTATTAGATTGAAAGTGTTGTTTCATGAAAGTGCCAAGTGCTTCACCGACATGGCCAATGTTAACGTTCTTAACATTGTTGTTAATCTCTGGATAAGCTTGATTAAATAATCTGATATAGCGGTCTTTATCACTCTCCTCTTCTGTCGTTAAACGTTTAATCAGAAGATCCCACGCTTCAAGATTCGTTTTGGCGTCTGCGATTTCATTATCACCTTTTTTTCCACGCATTTCTTCATGCGATAGTAGTGGAAAAATGGCCTGTGCTGAAGGTGAACTTGTCATGACACTAGTGATGTGAGCGGCCTGTGGATTTTTTCCATTAAGAGCGGGTTCTGGTGTTGTAAAAATGTGATCCACTGGATTGTAGTGAACGCGCCCATCCCAAAACATAAATAATTGTCCCGGTTGCCCAAGATTAAAAAGCGCTTGAGAATTTCTGCGCAGGACACCTTTTCCATCTTCTGTTTGCGAAAGAGGAAGTGCATCACTCGTCCCCATCATAGGATTGTGACATGTATGACAACTGACATTTCTGTTACCAGAAAGATTAGTCTCAATAAAAAGTTTTTTCCCCAGTTCTACTTTTGCAGTATTAGATTCCTTCACGATTAATTCTAACGGATCGACTTGGAAAAACATCAGGCGCTGACGTAAATAGTCATCAAGAGTTTTTGAGCGAGCGCTATTTGAGAGTATCATGACGAGGAAGAATATTTTTTTCATTTGGGCGGATTGTAGCACTAACGCTTTATGAAGAAAAACAGACTCGCCTAAAAATTTCGCGTGTGATAGCGTCAAAGCATTAACATTCTAGAGAGAGAAAAATGACGAAAAAAGCTGCTAAACCAGTAAAAACTATTATTGATCCTAACGCTAAAGCTAGTTCTGCTGATGGAATCTATGGACTTCCTTTCAAAGAATCAGAAGCAAAAGTCGTTTTCCTTCCCATCCCATGGGATGTGACGACTTCCTATCAAGCAGGAACGAGTACTGGTCCGGAAGCTATATTGAGAGCTTCTGAACAAATCGATTTTTTTGATCTTGATTATGTCGATGCTTATCAAGCGGGGCTTTTTATGAAAAAAGAAAGCTCAGCAATCAAAAAACTCAATACCGCTGGACGTGCTCTCGCCAAAAAAATTATCGATGCAGACGATGCAACTTTAGCAAAAAGTAAAACGCTTCAAGCTTCATTAAAAAAAGTTAATGAGATTTGCGAGCAATTGAACAACGAAGTTTACAAAGATACAAAAAAACTTCTCGATCAAGACAAAATTTCAGTTGTTGTTGGTGGAGATCATGCTACTCCATTTGGAGCTATTAAAGCATACGCTGAAAAATTTCCGGGAATGGGCGTTCTGCATTTTGATGCTCACTCTGATACACGTATTGGTTACATGGGATTCGTCAACTCTCACGCTTCAATCATGTACAACGTGATGGAAAAAATTCCTAACGTCAAAAAACTTGTTCAAGTTGGTATTCGTGATTTCTGTGAGCAAGAATTCAACTACACTCGCGACAATAAAAAAATTGATATTTACTTTGATCAACATTTACATGAGCGCAAACTCTCAGGTGAAAGTTTTCAAAAAATCGCCAAAGAAATTGTCTCTAAACTTCCTGAGAAAGTTTATATTTCTTTCGATATCGATGGACTTGATCCTCGCTTCTGTCCAAATACAGGTACACCAGTTCCGGGGGGATTGGATTATCCCGAAGTCATCTACATCATCAATGAACTCGTACGTGCAAAGAAAACAATTGTAGGTTTCGATCTTGTTGAAGTTGCTCCTCATCCGAAAAAAACAGACGAATGGGATGCAAACGTAGGGATGAGACTTCTCTACAAGATGACTTCTGCAACTCTTGCAAGCCAGGGGCTTATTGAGTTGAGAAAGTAATAATGAAAAGTATTCTACTTTTCATCCTATTCACTCCGATAGCTTTTGCGGAAACAAAGAAACCTGTTCTTATGTGGGCATTCCCCACATCGAGCAAGGCATTGCCACCGCCGAAAGCAAACATTGTGAACACAAGCCATCCTCTCTTCAAACTTTATCACGATGAGCTTGCTGACTATGATCAACAAATCATGGCCGCGACTATCACGCGCATCGAAGCTGATATGAAAAGTAAACGTTTGATCTGTTATCCAGGAAGTTCTGAATATACCCGCAGACGTTCATTTGCCTACCTCACTTCTCAATATATCCAACCCGCTCCTCAGCTCATTATGACTGAAGAAAAAGGCAAAGAGCTGATTAAGAAGTTTGACGGCCATGTCACTCTCAAAAAAGTCATTCAGTTGGAAGGACTGAAAGGATCCCTGGCCGAAGGTCGCTCATTTGGCGAAACCATTGATCGCATATTCACTTCTTCACAGCCGGGAAATTATAAAAGACAGGTTTACAATACATTTATTCAAACCGTTACTCCGCAAATTAAAAATGGAAGAGTTGATTACACGTTAGAGTATCCCTTCGTGGTTCAAGCGATGGAGAAAGAAGATACGAATAGCAAAGTCCGATTGATGATTATCCCGCTGGAAGATGCTGAACATTATGTCACTCAATACACGGCCTGTTCAAAAACACCTGAAGGTTTGGCCATCATCAAGCGGCTGGATAAAATTGTGAAGAAGAATGTTACTGATCCGAATTACTGGAAAGGTGTTTTGAATTCAATTGAAACAAAAGATCGAGCAGAGTTTCAAAAGCACATTGATAAATTTATTGTTAATCGTTCTAAAGAATCTGTCGTCATCGACTAAAATAAAAAAGCCCCGGATCCACGGGGCCTTTTAATTCAATTTAATTTAAGCGACTTCATAATTTGTGGCGGGAGCATGAGCGAATAAATCTAAGTCCTGGTGGGCCATCTGAGGCATAAACTCCAACAGTCGCAATCACCAGAGCAAAGGCCACTGCATATTCGGCGGTACCCAACACAACAGACTCTCTGAGTAGACCTCCAGTAAAGACATCAGCAATAGCAAACGCCGTTACCAGCATCAGGCACGTACTCCAGAATGAAGTCTGGTTGTTACCCTCAATGATGTTTTTTGTCATATGCATAGACTGTACTCCTATCGCAATTTCCGGATGGTTTGTTTGGAAAGTTGCGATGGAGTAATTATAGGAGTGATTGGTGTTAATCAGAAATTTCCCTGTAGTACTATCACTTTTCATGAAGTTACCTGGTCCAATTGTCTCAAGATAAGACTTTTAAGTGCCCATTTTCTGAGGATTGTGAGAGCCTATGACTATGAAAAAAACACTTTTAACCATTCTATTGTTCTTTTTAAGCGCTTGTAGCTCAAAACCTTCACGAATCATCAGCAATGAGCTGACAATGGCGGATAACCACTATTGGAACACTCTCACGATCGATATATTAAAAGGTGAAAAAGATTTAATCGCTTCCGTCCCTCATATT
>CBIHOP010000207.1:0-5898 GCA_966211385.1 uncultured Bacteriovorax sp. | reverse complement strand
GTTCGCGTTTAAAATCAAATGCAAACTTAGTTTTTCTTAGTTGCTCTTGAACTGCATTTTTTAGAGCTTCAGCATTTTTTCTGTTTCGCTCTAGATTTTGAGAAAGACGCTCGATCGCTATTAAGTCATATTGAGTGATTTCTTTTCTTGTGTTGAAGTTGTCTCCCAACTTTTTTATGTCGGACAAAGTTTCTGAAAGAAATTCCAGTCCCTCGCGATTCTTGAGAGCTTCATCAATTTTCTGCGAAAAACTTGTGCAAAATTGCTTATCCAAAATTGGTGAAACACATTTTGATCGAGTTGAAAACTTTATGGGTTTTGTTATCTGCACTTTCTCTTTTTTTAAATCTTCAACTCGCTTCACTTGCTCAAATGCTTCTTCGGCCATTTGTAACCAATAAAAAGATCTTCTTTCATTGCTTATAAGAAACATATGCGTTTGTTTCAGTGCTGTTGGTTTAGGAATATCAAGTCCCATGAAAAGCGGATCGACGCAATTGGTGTTGCGAACATTTTGACCATAGTTTTGATACATGATTGGCGGAATTTTATGGTAGTTAATTCGCGTTTCTTTGCATGCATAAGAATGTAATTCATTTCTCTTTTTTGTTTCTTCGAACACTTCATCACGGAATATGTGATCGTTGCTGAGGGCATCCACGACTGGCAGACATGCGTTTTCAAGTTCTTCTCCAGTTCGCTTACTCCAATCAAAGCCTGTATGAGAGCATTTGTCTTTTACTCCTGCCATGATGGGCCCTAGAAAAAAGGGAGCAGATAAACTCGCAAATGAAGTTCCGTTATCCATTCCAGGCTCCACTGGAAAGTTTTGTTGATTAAGAACCATTGAATCGAAGCGAATGAAGTATTCTCTTAAGTGAGTTTGGCATTCAGTCTCTCTAGCTATGCAAACATTCTTTTCGATTAAGTTTTCCTGTGTGCACGTGTTTTCCACTGTTTTTTTATATTTATCAAAGACCGTATTGCATTTTTCTTGCTGCTTTAAAAAGCTATTGGCCATGTTCAATGAAGTGAGACTTGCGAGATAAAGAACATTGGCGGCGGCCATTGAAATTTTTACATTGAGTTTTGAATCATCAGTCTGAATACTTAAAAGGCTTACTCCAAGTGAAGAAAAATAAAAATCTGGTGGGACTGTTTCACTAATCTGCCAGATTCTTTCAAGGGCATTTGAATAATGACTTATCAGTTCTTGTCTTTTATTGCTTAAACTCATGGCTTGAGCAAAACTCGTTTGAAGGTATAAAACGATCAGAAATATTGTTTTTTTCATAATTTATATTTTAGGAATGATTGATCATAATATTTTGAATTCTGTTTGATACCATTTGCCTCAAGGCCATATTCGATAAAACCGGCAGATTCAAAAAGTCGTTTTGCATTCATCTCATTGATCGTCACCACGGCCCTCAAATAATCCAGCCCATCTATCTTGCGTGATTCTGAAATGAGTTTTGCTAAAAGATCTTTTCCAATATTTTTTTGACGATGTTGAGGCACAACGAAAAATCCCCAAACAGTCGCCTTGTGTCTGACTGAAGCTTTGGGTTCTCGCTTTAAACTAATTAGACCTGCAAGTCTATCATCGACAAAGGCGCCTAATGTGAAATCGGTTTGATTATTTTTGTTCAACTGATCTTTTATCTGAGCGTCGGTCGCATTTCGAAAATCATCAGCTCCTGTACCAAAAGCTTCAGGATGAAGTTCGAGACCCAGAAGACGAACGTTGTAAAAGTCAGCGCTATCTGCAGCAGTTAGTTTTCTTATGATCATGAATAAATAATTCCATGATCTCTAGAAGCCTACAAGAATTGTTTTGAGCTTTAATCAAAAAGCTCTTCGAGAAAGGATTTTTTACGCTTTTGTTTGTAAAAATCTTTATGTTTGTAATCAGAGTCACGGAAAATGACTTCCTGAATTTTTTCACGTGGAGTAGATTGAACTGTGTTTTCAGCTTGCGCTTTTTCAATAATCTTATCAAGTTCACCGCGATCTAACCAAACGCCTCGACAAGTAGGGCAGTAGTCGATTTCGATTCCCATTCTCTCCGTCATTGATAGCATCTGATCATTTTTACAGCTTGGACATTTCATCTTTTTCTCCTTTAATAAGGAGATAATAATGGTGAATGCCATTTCGACAAAATTGATAAATGATAAGAGATCGTTCGATTAAAACAATATCTAGGTAAGAATTTGCGGTTTGTTTTTAGTGATGATCATTGTGTGCTCATATTGAGCGGCCACATTTCCGACTTCACCCGAAAGAGTCCAGCCATCAGCTCCTTCTTCAACATATGTCGTTTTCGTTGAAAGAAACGGCTCAATCGTGATGACTTGTCCCTCTTTAAGAATTCTGCGGTCAGAGCGATCAAAATACGGAGCTATAAATTTAGGCTCTTCATGCAGGGCCCGGCCAACACCATGACTGCCTAAATTGAGAATAATTTTTAAGTTGTGCTTGCGAGCAACTTTTTCGATTGCCTTGCCGATAAGATTAAGTGGAGCACCTGCAGTTGCAACGGCCATGGCCGCATTCAAAGCTTCTTTAGTCGCTCGCATGACTCGTGCTTGAACAGGAGACGCCTCACCAACAACAAACGATCCGCCCGTATCAGCGTAATAGCCGTTAAGTTCTGCTGAAACATCGATATTGATTAAATCGCCATCTTTAATGATATATGAATTCGGTATACCGTGGGCAATGTCTTCGTTTACAGAAATACAAGTGTAGCCAGGAAAATTATATGTAACTTTTGGAGCAGATTTCGCTCCATGCTTTTCGAGATTTTCTTTTCCAATTTCATCCAACTCGAGAGTTGTCATTCCAGGTTTTGCCGACTTCATCATCAATTGAAGCGTTTCGCGAACAATTTTACCGATGATTTGCAGTTGAACGATGTCTTGTCTTGTTTCGATAGTCATTGGATTTCCTTCTTAAATGGCCCTTTTCATACTATCAAATAGCTCGATAATTGTCCCGACTTGCCATGAAATACTTACATAATAAGTGTTGAAGAGCGCCCAACAAGTTATATGTAGTTCTCGAAAGATTCCTAACTATGAGGTTTTTATGAAAGTCATGTTACTGACTGCTTTTGTCGCGTTCACTTCTCTCGCTCACGCAGGATATATGCCTCCTCCAATCAAAAGCCCATTTAAAGATTTTACGGAATTGAATAAAAAAATCGAAAGGATTTTCAATAATCAAGTTACTGAAGAAGTTGTTGTAGGCACTTATTGGGATTTATTCAACGATGTGAAAAATTATCTTTGTATTAAAGAAGAGCTTGTTACAAACGATGCGGAATTACTCAAATTTGTTACTGAGCTACATGCTCGTGTTCCATTCAATAAATTAAAACTTGCAGCAGTGGCCGGAAATATACACCGTGGAATTAACGCTTCATTATCAAACTGCGCTCCTGAAGTTCAGGAAGCAACTTACAATTTTCTAAAGAAGCATAATCTGTATGTTGAAACAGAAATGCCAGTTATCGCTATTGGCTCGAATGAAGGACCGTCAGCAGAAGCCATATTGAACATTAAATATCTTAATGAAACAACCGCGGCCAATGTTGGTTTAGTCATCACACAAACTTTTATTCGACAAGTTTGGGGGCCACGTAAAGTTATTAAAGGTGCCCAAAATATTATTCATATTAATAAACCAGGAATGGAACAGCAGAATCTCACTCTACCGACAATTGAAGATTATAATTATCCTCAAATCAGACACACTGGAATTGAAGAGGAAATAAAATCAATTCAAATTTATAAACATCAAAATAAAATTGCTCTGCTTGTTTACAACACTGAGGGTATCGCTTCTATTTGGACTGCCGATGCTCAAAAACTGAATGCCTGGAAACTCGTTGCTGTGGCCAATCCATCTCTTTTCATCGATGCAAAGTTGGATGAATTAATTGGTGGAAATTTGGGTTATGCTTCTTTCTCTGCCACAACTTCCAAACTTGCTCTCGATAGAGAAGGTCGTGTTTACCTTGTTTCATTTGGTCTTGATGGAATTTACAGACCTGGTGCCTGGAAAGTTCATCGTGTAGAAAATTTCTAGGACTTCTTAAGAAGTCCTAGCGAATGCATCCTGAAAGTTGTTCATGAGCTTTATTAGCATGAGTATAACTTTCTTCCAGAGCTTTCTTTAAAATGATGGCATTGCCCCAACTTGCGTCGAAACTTTGGATGTATTGATAAGCTTTATCACTTGGGAAAATCTGTCTTGATGAAGCTAGACTTTGAGCTTCAGCATTCAAGCTTGAAACCGTTCTCGCTAATCCCTGCAAATTATTTAATCTGTTGGCATTGGCCGTTGAGAAAGAATTTAGTGAATTTCTGAAATCCTGAATTAATCCTGAACATTGGTTTTTCTTTTCTTCAGACAAACATGTATTCAGCTCATTCATGCTGCTATCAACATTAAGTACTTCACCAGTTTGAAAAGAATCATTCAAGCGTGTGACATAAAAATCATTCAACTGTCTTAGCCCCATAAGAACATCCATAGAAGTCACCATGTTTTGTGTGCTTTGGATGTACACTTGGTCAGCCAGCATTGGTGCAGTTTTATAAATATTTTCTTCGTAAGCTTTTCTTAATAAATGGTCGTTGAGGATACTTTTTAAAGTGAACATCGCTGGAGATGTGCTGCATTCATCGGCCATTACATTCGTAGTTAACAATAATGCTAAAAGTATACTTTTCATTCAGAACCTCTTTTAAAAATAGTGGCTGATATTTACTAGATTTAGGGTCGGAATGTCAGGCCCAAATAGCAAAATAAGCCATGGGCATTGAGGTGTATCTGAAATTATCAATTTTAGTAAGTGTTAGTCGATGTTAACCGTTACGCGAGCAATATTGTTCTCTTCATTGCTCTCTTTCAATCGATTAACAGGATCGACTTCCGATTCAAGCCAATAGCGACCTGATGGAACGTCCGTGATATCTATCCATTGCCCATAAAGATTTTTTCCATAATAGTCAGCATATCCAACACCAACTCCCTGAACTTCACTGCTGCAACTTTTGTATTCTGATTTCGGATTAAATCCTGGAAGATTTCGATTATAAACTTTACTGTTTCTGAGACAAAAACTAATTTTCTCACTGGTCGCCACTATTGGGCCTACACCTGAATCAGGCGTAATTTCTCGCAATCGGTAAACAGCATAATCCTGAAAATGAATATGCTTATGTTCAGGATGATATTCAAAAATTCCTGCCAGTTTGCTGACAAATTTTCCATTACTCAAATAGATACGCTGATAAACCTCTCGGTTTCCATCTTCCAATATTTTTCCACCACGCAACTCAAGTCTGCCTTTTCCAATATTGGGAGATGAGTTGGATAAACGAAGCAGTTTTTTTCCAGGAATAGTTTCGTCGTCAATACGATTATCATTCAATGTTGAACGTGACGTGATCAAATCAGGCAACATTTCAATGGCCTGAGCAAAGCCTTCATTTGATAACAAACAGAGAACTGTTAACGAGAGTATTTCTTTTCCAAACATCCCTAATCCTTGGTTGAAAAACTAATGTATCAACTTTCAAATTAAAGAGTATTTAAGTCAAAATGCGATGAGTTTGCTGGACGCTGGCAGAAGCACGTTAGAGTGTCACTTTACCGAACTCAATGAAGGAGAATAGTGTTTTCGGTGGGGGAACTAGTAAAAATGCTTCGCATTTTTTCGGTAAAGAATTTTATCTCTAGAATTGTTCAGATCCTAGGAATGCCGAAACGAAGCCGAGGAGCATACAAACAGTATGTGACGAGGTTGAGTTGAGAGCAATGACGACGGAGATGAATAATTATAGAGATAAAATGGCTCACTCGAGAGGATTCGAACCTCTGACC
>CBIHOP010000206.1:0-5939 GCA_966211385.1 uncultured Bacteriovorax sp. | reverse complement strand
CCCTCAATTTCTTATGCTCGAGTGGTATCGCACGCAGGCCAACTATTCCAAAATCATGGATGACTGTGAGAAACTCACTCAATCATCACTTCAATTTCTAGAAAGCAAAAATGTTCGAGTCGATCAAGATTTAAAAAACGCCAAATTTGAAAGAGCTACTATTCAAGAAATTTTTCAAGATATGTTGAAGATCGACATACTCGATTTTCTTGAAACAAAAGATTTGCGTGAACTCATTGAGAAAAATTTTAAAGATGTTCCACTTCCTGTAATGGGTGAAGAACTAGCGTGGGATGATTATTACTTTCTATTGTTCCTCAACAAAATTGAGCCGCATCTCACTCATTACCCTTATCTCCTTCTCTACGAGTTTCCTTTTCACTTAAGCGCACTATCAACTTTGAAAGCTGACGATCCTCGCGTATGTGAACGATTTGAAATTTATTCAAAAGGGATTGAGCTCTGCAATTGTTTCAATGAGCTTCGAAATATTGAAGAGCAGAAAAAAAGATTTCAATTTCAAGCGGAAGAAAAAGTAAAATTATATCACTATCGTTTGCCTGAACCCACAGTTCTCTATCAAGCACTCAACAAAGGTTTCCCACCTTCAGCGGGAATCGCTCTCGGTGTTGAACGCTTTTTAAAAGTGCTGACCGGAATTGAGAATCCTTTCTGGGAATAATTACATCATGCTGTTTAAAGCAGTATGAAGCTTAATGATCACTTCTGATTTTAAATGTTGTTGAGGAACTTTCGAAGCCCACGCTTTGTGTTCTTCGGGCACAGTAATTTTTCTCAACTTATTCGACCATAGTGTTGGAAATTTCGAGGCCAGATCAGCGGACATGATTGCATACCATTTTTCGAGATCTTCACGATTCGTTCCAAAAGCATCAACCATATCAAGAGATTTTTCTGTGATTAAACGTTTAAGAGTAAAAACACTCATACCTTCAAAACGTTTCTTTTCAATTTTCACACCTAAATATTTTGCATAAAAATAAACGGCAAAATCAGCTGTGGCCGATTTAACTGGTTTGTCCCATTCTTCCATACCTGCATAAGTCGCATCGAGTACAAGTGCACGGTAGACTCCTTCGCGAGTTCCACCTTGAGTGAGAACGTTCATGAACTGATTTATCTCTTCATCTGTTGGTTTTGCTTGTCTTGTTGCTTCGTAAACTTCAATCAGATAAGCGTAACTAAATTTTTGTTCAACATCGGCCGGTAATTTAATCGGATCTTCTTTTTTGTCGTAAACAGCAGTTGATCGTGCATCACTGACAATTTTTGGCAGAGCGGGCATTTGCATTTGTGGTTTAGGCGGAATAGGAGCTGGACCAATAAGCTTTACTGTCCATTCATCACCTAAGTATTTCTGTAAATGAGGACGCATTTTTTCAGTAAATGGTAATTCCTTATTCATTGTTTCTTGGGCGTAAACCATGTGAATTGATAAGGCCATAATGAAAAGTAGTACTAGTCTCAAGCAGAACTCCTATATGTTTGAACTGCTTAAAGTTTAGCAAAACGCATAGGGATTAAAAGAATCTTCTAAAGAGGAAGGATTTGACTCATGATTGGCCGTAGTAATCTTTCAAAATGCGATCGAGCTCTTCGAGCTTCAGTTTTGTTAGTGGAATAATTCTCTCAACTAATTCTTGATTGGTTTTCCATTCTTCATTAATGAGCTCAACCGCTCCCAGGATTGAAGAAAGAGAGGCATTAATATCGTGATTAAATTTTGAGCGATCTTTATCCACCGACATTTTCTGTTCTCGCTTTTAAATTTGTCATGATTCGATAAAAAGAATTATTGGATAACTTTAAATCGGCCAAAGTCTTTCGTACTTTATCAGAATTTTCCGCTAGCACTTGTTCGACAATTTGATTTTCAATCATTTCAACATAAGCATTTAGTCCCATGCTTTTCACAAGATCGAGATCTATTGCTTTGGTATTTTTTAATTGTTTCGTTGAGGTGAATAATCCATTCAAATCCTGAAGCTTAATCAACCCCGTTGAACGAGTTCTCAGAATTTCAATAATTCTTTCCATCTCGCGAACATTACCAGGCCAGTTGTGATTAATAAAAACGTCTTTAACTTCCGGCGATAGTATGATTTTTCGATCGCCGCGTTTTAAAAAATAGTTGGCGATAGAGAGAATATCCTGTTTGCGTTCTCGCAAACTTTTTAAGCGAACATTAAAGCCTTCGATTCTAAAATAAAAATCCTGTCGAAACTCTCCGCTCTCAATTTTGGAGCTCAAATCCTCACAGGTTGCACTGATTAAGCGAAAATGACTTTTAACTGGTTTTTCGCTACCTACAGGATAAAAAACTTTTTCTTCGATGGCCTTCAACAGCTTCTTTTGCATGTTCGTAGAGAGCGTTGCAATTTCGTCCAGAAATAATGTTCCACCATCAGCTAATTCCAATAGTCCCTTTTTATTTTTCAAAGCTCCGGTGAATGCACCTTTCTCATGTCCAAAAAGTTCAGACTCTATCAATGATTCAGTCACTTCAGCGCAATTGAGATGGACGAATGGTTTAGATTCATCAATAAGTTGATGCACATATTTTGCAAGAAATGTTTTTCCTGTTCCTGTCTCACCTGTAATTAACAAAGGCTGAGATGAGTGAATCGCCTGCTCTATGATTGTGAGTTGTTGCTTGAGACTTTCATCTGTCGTCAAAAAAAACTCTGCGAGCTTTTTGAGATTTGCGTTTTTAGTAGAGTTCAATTCAATTTTTCGTATAACAAAATCGATTGAATCTTTTGTGAATGGTTTGCTTAAAAAATCACTACAGCCATTTTCATAAGCATGGGTGATGATTTCTTCTTCCTCTCTTCCACTAAGTACAATAGGATGAATATTTTTTTCGATAGCTTCTTTGACGAGATCAAGTCCAATCAAATCCACTTCCAAATCAAGATCAAAAAAGGCCAGATCGAATTTTCTCATCTCCATTAGCAGACGCGCCTCTTTAGCATTGCTTGCTTCAGCAACAAGTCCAATGCTTTTTAAGCGAGTGACGAGGTTCAAGCGAGAGAGTTCATCGTCCTCAACAACCAATATGGATAAATGATTTTTCATGAGGTCATCATAGAGAGAAAACGAATTTCCCACTATGAAAACTTGTAAGGCCTATAGATTTTTCATTACTGCCCATAATTATGTGCGGTTTTCACATAAAACGGACCATTAAATTCATAACAACCAATCGAAATCGTTGGTCTTTTAGGCTTTTCTAAATATTTATTAAATTTTAACGATAATAGGAGATATGAAAACGTTTAACAAAAAACTCCTTTCAACGACTTTCCTAGCAACCTTCTTATTATCAGGCTGTATGCCCGATAGTTTAACACAATTCAAGAAGGATCCTCCGAAAAAGGCACCTACAATTACAGATGGTAATGGCGGGACAACCGCGCCACCTGTTGATGAGGACGGGAAGGTTATCGATACTTCAAGTTTCGTTGATCCTGGGATTTTCAAATACCGTCATGGCGAAAACTCTTTTACGTCTAAGAGCTTAGAAGTTAGCCAGTCATATACTTTCGAGCCAGTGTTCGACGGTACAATTCAGATTGGAGATAAGAGAGAAAAAATTCTTAAAAAATGCGAGCTCGTTTCTTCGACTCCACTTCCTCCTGGTCTGAATCTTATTCCTGAAACTTGTAACATCAGTGGTATTGCTCTTCAACGTTACACAGACACTAGTATAACTAATTACGGGAAGCCGATTTCATATACGATTCGTCTTACGTATCTTTCTAAAGCAGGAACAAATAAAACTTTAGACACTATTATTAATCTTGGAGTCTATGACCGCTTATCTAGTATTGCTTATTCTCAAAACGACAAATTGCTTCTGCGTTTAAATCAAAATTTAACGACAACTATGGACGCAATTAAAGTCAACATCATTGAGGATGATCCTTATGATCGTAATGGATTGATCAGTACTGTTGATGGAACTGTTGGTGTTGTAAAATTTGTCGATGCAAGCACTCAAAGAATTGGTATTGTAAAAATCATTCCAATAGAAGTTGAAGACATCACTGCTATTTCTTACTTTGATACATCTAAAACTCCTCCAACTGAGCAGTACCCTTCACTGACTACAGCTCGTTTTATCAGTAACAATGCGGATACTTCTGGTTCGAACGATGCTGTTGGTAAAGTTGTAAAACTTTATCGCCCAAGTGCAAGCAGCACACGCGGGATCATTTATATTGAAACAATCTCTGACGGTATCTACTTCCAAGACGGACAATATATTGATGATGTGAAATCTTACGTAGGTAGTGCTACGAGAATTACTACAAGAAACGCAACAACAGGAAGAATTGGTGTTGATGATCAATTCGTTATCAGAAGAATTAATAACTCATTCATCGTTGATAATGACTATCAGTTTTTCTCTGAAAATTTTACTATCACTTCATTGATCAGAGTTTTTGAACCTGGTACACCAATCGAATCTGGTCCAAGAATTAAGTTACTTGATAACCCAACACTCGATGCAGAAAATGGTGTGTTATTTACTGTTTCACCAGCTTTACCTTCTGGATTAAATCTAGATCCTCAAACAGGAGAAATCACTGGTACTTTTACTAGTACTTTAGATGGTTCTTCATTTGTTATCACTGCCACAAACCCATTGGGTTCAGTGAACGTACAAGTTGGTTTAGGTGCGATTTATGCTCCTAAAGATTTCAACTATACAAACAGACAATTAATAAGCGTAACGAGTGCTGATAAATTCAACGAAGGTGAAACTTTGTTCCAGCCAATCGTTCCGCCAATGGAAGAAAACATAAAAGCACGAATCCTGCGTAAAATAACTTCTACGGCCAGCAATCACAAGCTTAGTATTGAGACTCTGAATGGTTCGTTTGCTGCCGGTGTAAGTTTAGACAGCGGAAATGCTTACTATAGTGAAAAAAGTTTTGTGCCATCGACTTCAATTGTTCCGACTTCTTCTACTTCAGCAACAGCACCAATACTTGTTGACTACAACATTGCTCTCACTCTTACGAGCACGACAAACTTTGTTGTTGATGGATACGTTTCAAATGCGGCTGGAGCTGTAGGGCGCATCGTTTATAAAGACGGTACGACACTTTATATTCAACAATTCACTCCTGGTGATCCTGCTGTTTATGCGGCTTTCACTCAAGGTGAATCTGTAAGAAACTCAGAGGTCTATGCTTCTGGAACAACGACAACGACCATTGCTCAAGTTGAATCATCTAATTTAAAAATTACAATTAGTGCGAATGCTTCTAATGACACTGATGCGGATACATTTGCTGACTTCAGAGTTGGTTACGATATTATCTCAAGTGGTAACTTAGCAGCATACACATATGACATTGATGCCACAGATAGAATTTTAAGTGTAAGCGATATCACGAAAAAACCTGCTAGTGCTCCTTACTTTGTTAATGGCCAGACATTATATGCAAGTGAAGAGACAGGAACTGGTCCAACAAGAACTATTACTGGTGTTACTTCTGATAATACAATTTTCCTTGAGGTTGGAACTAGTATTGAGCTTAAATCACAACTTAAGCAAGGTAACAACCTCATCTTTAGCGTTTCACCAAAGTTACCTACTGGTTTGACTTTAAATACGCGTACTGGTGTTATTACAGGTAAACCGACTTTAAAAACATCCATGAAAGAATACATTGTCTCGGCCATTAACCTCAATGGACGCGTTGATTACGTCTTCAATCTTGAAGTAAGAGACTACTATAAGGTTTCTGATCTCTCAGGTGCTCCTTCATTCATCATGCACAAGTTTGGATCTAATCAACAAAATCGTGCTTGTCGTATTAATGCGACAGACATCATCGAAGGAAAAGGTCTAAGAGATATTAGATGTGTGCTTGATGCTGAGGAGCTAGATCTTCACAATATCA